>JBBEBG010000007.1:34209-77346 GCA_040882465.1 Gemmatimonadota bacterium | reverse complement strand
CCCCCCCCCCCCCCCCCCCCCCCCCCGGCCAGGAGCGCGGACAGGAGTCCGCGTCGGAGTAAGGCCGCCCCGCTCACCTCATTGGCGCGTGTGCGTGTTCCCGATCACCGCGGGGAGCCGCCGGCCAGTGAGCGGTAATACTCCTCCACCGACTGGCGATACTCCTCGGGAACGTCACCCGAGCCCGCGACCATCGGGCTTTCCCTTCCGGTCGTGGCGAACTCCCGGCGCAGCGCGAAGTCGAGCTCCCTCAGCGCCTCGACGAGCTCTCGCTGGAGGTCGGCCAGGTCGCGAGGATCGGCGTAGGCGCGGGCCTCTTGGAGCTCGCTGAAACGGTCAATGGCGAACTCGAGCCCGTCCACCCAGTCAAAGTTTCCGGCGTCGGTCCGGCCCCGGATCGCGTCGCGGAGCGCCTCGGCGTCGGCCCGGCGCGCACCGGCCTCGCGCTGGAGCTGGCGGACCGTTTCCGCGTCCACACCGCCGTTCGGGCCACCACCGCCCGCGTTCTGCTGCCCGCCCTGTTGGCCCTGGCCGGGCTGCTGGCCGTCGGGCTGACCCTGCTGACCTTGACCGGGCTGCTGCCCCTGGCCCGGCTGTTGGCCAGGCTGCTGGCCCTGACCTGGCTGTTGGCCCTGTCCAGGCTGCGGCTCGCCCTGCTGCCCCTGGCCCGGCTGTTGCCCCTGCTGGCCGGGTTGGAGCCCACGCTGTTCCGGCTGCTGGCCGTCCTGCCCCTGCTGGGCAGCCTGGCGCGTGCGTTCGGCCATGGACTCGGCACCGCGGATGAGGTCGCGGGCCCGGTCGGCGAGCTCGGAGTCGCCGGCGCGGCCCTGCCCGTCCAGGGCTCGCGCTCCCTGCTGAACCTGTGCGTTCATCTCCTCGACCAGCTCGGAGATCTGCTGCTCGAATTCCTGGGCCCGTTCCGCCATCGAGGGCGAGGGAATGAGGTCCTGGGAGTATTCGATCCGATCGTCCAACTGCCCGTCCCGGATCGCGGCGGCGGCGTCGCGGAAAGCGCGCTCCGCCTCCATGTCCTCGGCGGCGGACTGGCGTGAAATCTGGCGAAGGTCTTCGTCGAGGCGCTGGATCTCCTCCCGGAGCGCCTCTTTCTCCTCGATGATGTCGGGGATCGCCTGCTGGCGCGCACCCGCCTCCATCGGAAGCTCGGATACGGCCTCCTCGATCGCCTGTTGGCGTTGAAGCGCCTGCCGGGCCCGGTTCGCCACGTCCTCGACGGCCTGTCCGAGCTGGTTCTCCTGATTTCGGTCGAGGAGGCGACGGGCCTCTTCGAGCGCGTCGGCGGCCGCGGCGGCCTGGCCGAGGCCACGGGCGTCGCGCGCCGCGGCGGACTGCCGCATCGCGTCGGCGGCTTCCTGAAGCCGTCGGGCCGCTTCCGCGAGCTCCTGTGACCCCTGCTCGCGGGCGAGCCGTTCGAGTTGGCGGGCGGCCTCTTCCGTTTCCTCCGCGAGACGACGCTGGCTCTCTCCTCCCGCGGCCGAACCCTGTTGGAGCTGGTCCGCGGCCCTCCTGAGGCGCTCCTCCTCCTGCTGCTGACGGCGCGCGAGCTCCTGGAGCCGCTGCATCGCCTCGTCCATCTGCTGGCTCTGCTGCTGGCGCTCCCCCTGCTGGAGTTGCTCGTACTGGTTCCGGAGCCGATCCATCTGGAGGTCGAAGAAGTCCGCGAGGTCTTCGCGCGGCTGGTTTTGTTGGCCTCCGCCTCCGCCCTGCTGGGCCTGCTGCTCCTGGAGCTGCACCTCGCGGAAGACCGCTTCCGCCCGGAGGAGGAACTGGAGCGCCCGCTGCTCGGGTGGCAACGCCTCGGGGGGGCGCTGGGCGATGAGCTCGAGTGCGGCGGCCTGCATGGCTTCGGTGGCAACCGGGAGGATCTCGGCGACCTGCTGCATCTCCACTGGCATCCGCGCCAGCCGCGGCCGCAGCTCGTTCAGGAACGCTTCGACCTCGCCCTGCAGCGCGGCCTGGGACTGCGCGATCGTGGCGATGTCCTCGGCGAGCCGTTCTGGATTCGAGCGCCGCCAGTCACGGTCCACGTTGAAGGTGGCCGTGACGATGTCCCGCTGGCGCTGCGAGAATTGGCCGGCCAGGGGATCGCCACCGCCGCCGCCTCCACCGCCCCCCCCGCCGCCTGCCGGGCCCTGCTCGGCCTGGCGGAAGTCCTGGGAGAAGGGCCGGATCTGCACGAAGAAGAGGTCCGTGCGGGCTTCGCGCTCCTCCGCGCCGGGCCCATTGTCCAGGGCGCGGGCGTAGTAGGAGACGAGGTCGCCGGGCTGGAGCTCGAGCTCCTCGAGGAAGAAGGTGTGCCCCGCGGAGACTTCTTCGAGGCGGGTTCCCGAGTCGTTGAGGAGCGCGATCGTCTGCTCCTCGCCCGCGTTCACCGAATAGACGAGTTCGAGCATCGCGATCCCGTGGTCGTCGCTCGCCTCCACTTGGACGAAGACTTCCTCGATCGAAGTCACCCGAACGTCCCTCGCCGGGCGGGCGAAAGAGACGAGGGGCGGGAGATCCTGGACGAGATCGATCAGGTGGTCGGGGGTCCCTCGATGGATCTGCCCCGCGTCGTCCTGGAGCTCGATCCGGTAGAATCCGGCCCGCTCGACGACGAACTCGCCCTGGAGCACACCCTCGGCCCCGGCGGCGAGCGCTACCTCTCCCACCTCCTCGAGGACGATTTTCCCGGAAGGCACCGCGATGGTCGGGTGCGCGCGCACCACCACCCGGGTTCCGCGAAGGACGACGATGTCCCCCCCGAACTCGAGGATGTCCGGCGCCCGCCCCGTATAGGCCGGGTGATGGATCTCGATCTCGAGCTGCGAGACGTAGGGGAGGTCCACCACGGAGATCGTATGCGTCCCGGACCGGATCCCTTCGGATTCGACGTAATATTCGACCGGCTCGTCAACGCGGAAAAAGACGAACTCGTACGCCGCCGTCCCTTCCGCGGACGCGAGCATCGGCCACCGCGCCCACTGCGCCTCGGACTCGCTCCGGTAGACGACGTCCACCTGTTCCGGCGCGAATCCCTGGGCCTCGGCGCCGATGCGCAGCTCGGCGCCGCGCGCCACGGAGGTGTCGCCCGGGTTGAGCTGGATCGCGAGCGGGCTCGCGGCTTCCACGGCGGTCCAAGGGCGCGCGAGATCCGGGAGGGACTCCCGGAACCCGAGCGGATCCACGAGGAGGAAGGCGAGGAGCACCGCGGCGACCCCCGCGTTCACCCAGGAAAGTCGCTTCAGTGGCTCCCGGTCCACGCGGAGTCCACCCTCGACTTCCCGGGCCCTGAGCACCGCGGCGCGGATGAGCCCGTCGAGGAGAACCGTCCTCTCGAGCTTCTGCTCCTCCATCGCGCCCACCGCGGTGAGGATTTCGGCACGGAGAGCGGGTTCGTTCTCCTCGAGATAATGCGCGACCTGTAGGTCGGTGAGTTTCCGGAAAATCGGCCGGAAGAGCGTGCGGACGGCAACCCAGGCGACACCGAGGTATAGGACCAGGGCGAAGACCGTCGCCGCGGCCTGGCTTCCGGTCCAGCGGTCCATCGCGAAGCTCACGACGAGGAGAGCGACGACCGCGGAAATGACGGTCAGAAGGCCTCCCCGGAGGGCATTTCGAATTCGCCACCGGCGCCGCACGGTCCGGACGACGTCTCGCAGCTCTCTCCGTTCGCTTCCGCCCACGCGGTGGTTCATGGCCCTTCTCCGTCGAGGAGTGGTCCGAGGCTCTTCAGTACGATGTGCAATCAGCAGGAACCGCGCCAGACGCGCATTCCCGCCCTGACGTCAGGATCTCGTTGGGATCTTAGTGTCCCGTCCCCGGAGTTCGTTGGCATTCGTGCGGCGCTGCATCCGCCCCGGTAGCGTTGCTCCTCCTCGAAGTAGCCCTGCTACTCCTCGTCGTCGCGCCTTGCCGGCGCGGCGCATCGGCACCCTCGGTGCTCAACGAACTCCGGGGACGGGACACTAGGACCTCTACTCTTCCAACAAGGCCCGGTTCAGCGGTCGGGTTCGGCTCGCCACCAGGGCCTCGCTCACGAGAAGGAGGACCGCCCCGAGGAGGAAAAACCGCCACGCGCCCTGGCGGCGCTCTCCTTCCTGTAAGAGGGTGGCGGCGGCCGCCGCGTTGCCCAGCGCGTCGTCGGCCGGCTCCGCTCCTTCGCCCCCGCTCCCCGACCCCGGTGCGACCGCGAGGATCAACTCCTGGGGATCGATCCGCGTCGGATCGGCTTCCGCGACATCCGGATTCGCGGCGAAGGTGCGCGTTCCGTCCGCCCCGTCTTCCCCCAGACGGACCTCGTAGAACCCGGGCACGGGGAGCTGGACGAGATCGCCCGCCTCGCCGCCCAACTCGGCTCCGACGCCGTCGGGACCCACCAGGATCGCCAGGGGTGCGGGAACTGGGGCCTCGCCCGGCCGCGCGACCGGCGCGGGGGCTCCCGCCTCGGTGAGGAGAAATTCGGCGTCGAGCGGCTGCCCCACGGTGAAGTAGGGCTCGGCCTCCCGTTCCGAGGCGGCGTACCGGGCCATCTCCTGAACCACCGGAAGAAAGACCGGGTGAATCGGGAAGTCGGTCCAGCTGTTGTCGAGCGTGGAGGTCCAGAGAAGCACGTGTCCGAGGCCTACCGTGCGCTCCGCGAGCGCCGGCGCCCCGTCGTCGAAGCGCGCGATCACCAGCGGGACATCCGGACGGGCGCCCTCTTCCACCCCTCCGCCTGGCGTCGGCTGGGCCGGCGCCTCGGGAGGGAGCACGAGGGTCCGATAACGGTAGAATCGCGGGCCTCCGAGGCCGCTCCCCGCGAGCGCCGTAAAAGGAGAAAAGATCGGGTGGTCGCGGTCCACACCCGTGAGCGTTCCGCCGCGGAGGGGATTCCGGTCCACCGGCATCCCGACTTCCCCCGGAAGGAACTCGTCCCAGTCCGACTCCCAGGTCGCGGGGGTGCTCGCCGCGCCCGTCGCGATGACGAGACCTCCCCCCTGCCGGATGAAGGCGCGCAGGAGCGATCCCGAGGCCCCTGAGGGGAGCGGGACATCGCTGAAAACGGCGACGTCGGTCCCCTGGAGATCGGCGGCGGTGACCTGGCCCCCGGCCCGCGTGCGCACCTGGACGGCCTGGCCGCCCCCGATCGAAAGGGCGCTGCGTAGGTACGGGTTGTTCCCCGCGCCCGCGTTCGCCCCCTCGACCAGGAGGATCGAGAGTACCTGTTGCGGAGAGAAGAAGAAGCGGAACGGCTCTTCGGCCGCCGCTCCCTGCGGCTCCAGCCTCACCGCGCCACGGACTCCGGCATCCGGAAGGGTGATCGGCTCGAAGGCCACGGCGACCGCGCCTTCCGTGGGAAGCTCGACCGTCCGCGACTCCACCTCGCGACCGTCCATTTCCAGAGCGACCCGGGCCTGGGAGGGCGCCTCCGCGCCGCTCCGGATGATCCGCACCTGCGGATGCACCCTTTGGCGCCCTTCGAAGAAGGAATGCTCCAGGGTCACGTCCGACACGATGAGCGAGCCGATCCCGTCGTCCCCGACATCCACCGGGACAAGAGTGGTTCCCGCCGGGAGTTGTTCATGCACGCCCTCTTCCCAACCCCGAAGCTGGAAGTCGGAGATCAGGACGACTTCCCTGCGCGACCGCTCCGAGGCCTCGAGAATCCCGCGCGCGGCCTGAAGCCCCGCGCCCACCTGCGTGCCCCCCCAGCCGGCCCGGATCGTGTCGAGGGCCGCGGCCACCCGACCGGGCTCGAGGGTCGGTTCGACGACCACCCGCCCCGACGCGTCGAAGACGACGAGAGCCACCCGATCGGGCGCCACCAACCCGTTCAGGACGTCACGCGCCTCACCGAGTGCGTCATCCCAACGATCGCCGCGCGTCATGCTCCAGGACCGGTCGAGGACCACGACGACTTCTCGGAGCCCGTCGCCTCCGACGCCCTCTTCCTGCGCGCCGATCTGAAGGACCGGGCGCGCGAAAGCCAGGACGATCAGGGCGAGCGCGGCCGCGCGGAGGAGGAGGAGGGGCCAATCGCGGACCCGGAGCCGTTTCACCGACCGCACCGGGAGCTGGCGCAGGAACATCAGGGAAGGGAAGTCGAGTTTCTTCCCCTGATGCCTGCGGATCAGGTGGATGAAGATCGGCACCGAGATCGCGAGGAGCCCGGCGAGGAAGAGGGGGGTCAGGAAGGAGAGGCCCATCGTCCGCTGCGCTTACGATACTGTCGCGCGAGTAGGTAGTGGAAAAGGGCCTGGTCGAGGGGCCGCGAAGTATCCGCCAGGATATGGTCCGCCCCGGAGCCCGCGAGGACCTTCGCCACCTTCGCGACGTGCGCCGTCACGAGATTCCGGTACTCTTCCTTCAGCTCCTTGGGGACGAGTGGAAGGACTTCTCCCGTCTCCATGTCCTCGAGGGTGAAGGGACCTTCGTACGGGAGCTCGCGTTCGGCGGGATCGAGGATGTGGAAGACCATGACGTCGTTCCCCATCTCGCGAAGACGCCTGATCGGGAGCCGAAGCTCTTCCGGCTCCACGTAGAGATCGCTGACGATCGCAATGATCCCCTTCCGGCCTCGCCGACCCGTTGCGTCCCGGAGCGCGGGGGCGAGGTCGCCGGAGCGCTCCGCCTTCGCGCGGCTGATCGCGAGGAGGACTCGCTCCAGATGCCGTGCGGAGCAGGGGACGACGTCGCGCACTCCCCGGTCGAAGGTGATGCACCCGACCCGGTCTCCCTGCCGCCTCGCGAGGAAGGCGAGGCTGGCCGCGAGGAATTTCCCGTAGTCGAGCTTCGTCACCGGCTCCCCGAACGCCATGGAGCGCGAGGTATCCATGTAGACGGTGAAGTTCGTGTTCGTCTCGGCCTCGAACTCCTTTACGTAGTACCGGCCCGTGCGCGCATAAACGCGCCAGTCCACCCGCCGTGGATCGTCGCCGACCGTGTAGGGGCGGTGTTCCGCGAAGTCCACGGACTGCCCGAGAAAGGGGGAGGGGTGGAGCCCCTGCATGAAGCCCTCCACGACGCTCCGTGCCACGAGCTCGAGGCTTCCGATCCGCTGGAGGACGACGGGGTCGAGGAAACGGGCCCCTGGCCCGACCTGCCCCCGGCCCCAACCGTGTCCGACGCTCATCTCCTCTCCGTTCCTCCCCTTACATCCCGGACTTCGGCTGCGGCACGGATTCGATCAGGAGGTCAATGATCCGGTCCGTGGTGATTCCCTCCGACTGCGCCTGGAAGTTCGAGAGAATGCGGTGGCGCAGGACCGGATGCATCAGGGCGCGAATGTCCTCGAAATGGACCGCGAAGCGCCCGAAGGTGAGGGCGCGCGCTTTCCCGCCCAGGACGAGGTACTGGGCCGCGCGGACGCTGGCGCCGTAGGCGACCCAGTTCTTGATGAACTCCCGGTTCGCGCTCTCCGACGGGCGCGTGGCACGCACCAGGCTCAACGCGTAGCGCGCAACGGGTTCCGAAACGGGGACGCGCCGGACGAGCTGCTGAAAGGCGACGAGGTCTTCGCGGGAGACCACGCGCTGGGGTACCTCGCCCGTGACCCCTGTCGTCTGGGTCACCACGCCGAGCTCCAGGTCCTCCGGGAGGTGGTCGATGATCACCTCGAACATGAAGCGGTCGAGCTGCGCCTCGGGGAGCGGATAGGTCCCTTCGAGCTCGATCGGATTCTGAGTCGCAAAGACGAAGAAGGGCTCTTCGAGCGTGTAAGTCGTTCCCTGCACGGTGACACGGTGTTCCTGCATCGCCTCGAGGAGTGCCGCCTGGGTCTTCGGCGGGGTCCGGTTGATCTCGTCCGCGAGGACGATGTTGGCGAAGATCGGCCCAGGGCGGAACACGAGCTCCCGGCGATTCGTCGTGTTGTCCTCCTGGAGGATTTCCGTCCCGGTGATGTCCGAGGGCATGAGGTCCGGAGTGAACTGGATCCGGGAGAAGTTCAGGTCCAGCACCTCCGCCATCGTCTGGACGATCATCGTCTTCGCGAGGCCTGGAACCCCGAGGAGGAGGGAGTTTCCTCCCACGAAGAGGGAGAGGAGGACCTGTTCGAGCACGTCCTCCTGCCCGACGATCCTCTTCGCGACCTCTCTGAGGATCTCCTCGCGGCTCGATCTCATCCGGTCGGCGAGATCAATGTCGTCCCGGTCGTCCACCCGCGTTGCTTCCGTTCTCACCGATTCCACGAGGCCTCCTGGGGCGTCGCCCACACGTTGGTCCGAAGGGGGGCCGGCCACTCCGGACCCCCGCTATTTCCCGCTTCTAGGATTCCGGCATCGCCGACGAGCGTCGCCCGGCCACCATCCCACCCACACTCCTTTGGACTGCCGGCCTCACCGGCCGTTCGGCGCGCCCCCCTGCATGATCTCGAGGAGGAGGTCCTGAGCCTCGGGGAAGCGGGGGGCGAGTTCCAGCGCACCCATCACGCTCGTCCTCGCCCCACCTCGATCCCCGTCGCGGAGCTGCGCCAGCGCCAACTCATAGAGGGCGCCGGCCCGGTCCACCGGATCCAGCGCGAGAATCGCCTTCCGCTCCCTCACCTCACCGCCTGCATTCCCGATCTCCCGGTAAAGGAGCGCGAGCCGCTCGTGCACCGGGATCTCGAATGGATAGACGTTGATCGCCTCTTCGAGTGCACCGACCGCTCGTTCCGAGTCGTTCCGTTCCTCGAAGAGATCGGCCAGAAGGAGCTGGGCCCGGTAGTCGCCGGCCGCCTGGGCGAGGTGCTCGACGAGGGCCTCCACGGCCGCGTCCGAATCACCAAGCTCCCGGTAGACCTCCGCGAGGAATCGATTCGGTCCCCTGGGATCCGGATTTTCCGGGAAAATGTCGCGCGCCTCCAAGAGGGGGGCGATCGCCTCCCGGTAACGCTCCTCATCGAAGTGGACCGCCGCGAGCGCGATACGAGCTTCCACATCGTTCGGGGCTTGCGCCACCCGCTCCCTGAGCCAGTCGACATCCCCTCGCTGCTGGGGCCCAGTCTCCCGAAGCTCCAGTGCCGCGCGCGCCGCGGCGAACCCCCCGGAGTATCGGTCGCGAAGCCAGGCGTCGAAGCCGCGGTCGAATTCCGCGAGACTCAGGTCCAACCGACTCCGGATCACTTCGTCGGGACTCGTCCGGTTGCGATATCCCTCCAGCATTCCGAGGATCGCGTCGGCTCCCCACTCCTCCTCGATCCAGAGCATGACCAGCGAGCCCATGATGTACGCGAACCCGACCTCATCCGGGCTTCGCGGCCGGACGAAGCTCTGGCTTAGCTCGCTCGGCGAGCGAAGCTCGCCCTCCTCGTAAGCCGCGAAGAAGGGAATGGAAGGACGCATCCCCCAGCCCGGGCCGGCCCGCCGCTCCTCGTGCACCGCCAGGCCTTCGCTGAACCACCGAGGTACGCGGTGATCCGTCATCCCCAGGTGGAAGGCATGGGCCATCTCGTGCCAGAGGGTGGAGGCCCAATGGAATCCCTCGGTCCCTCGCGCCGCCGGCGAATCCATGGCGAGGACGTTTCCGAAGCTCACACCGAGTGCGCCGATCCCGGTGAGCCCGAAGGTGCGGACGGAGAAGTCGCCGCTCCGCCGGAACGCCTCGACGCGGATCGGTGGCGTTGGTGCGTACCCGTACCGCTCGGCCAGCTCCGCGTAAGCCCGTTCCGCGACGTCGAGCATGTAAAGCGCGAGCCCTTCACCGTCTTCAGGGTCCACGTAAACGCGGATCCGGTCAGAGCTGTACGACTCGAACCCCTCCATCGTGTCGAGGAGGTCGAGGGTGTTCTTGTACCAGACGTTGTAAGGGTCTCCATCGAAGGCAATCTCCAGGTTGGCGCGCCCCTCCTCCATCGCTCCGAGGCGAAGCAGGTTCATCCCCAGAGTCCCATATGCGTCCCAGGCGAGCGTGTCTAGCCCGATGCCCTTCACGGCGAGCTCGGCGGCCTCCTCGTAGAACCTTCCCCGCGAGGCGAGCTCGCCCGCGGTGACGAAAAAAGCCGCGTCGCGCGGGTTCATCCTGAGCGCGCGGTCCACGATGGACTCGAAGTCCTCGGTCTCCCCCTGGAGGAGGCGGGTCGCCGCAAGTACGGCGAGCGCCTGGGTCGCGGTCGGGTCCACATCGAGCGCCGACGCGAGGTCGCGCTCGGTAGCCTCGACCTCCTCGGCCCCGAGCTGGCTCCGGGCGCGGAGAATCAGGGCGGGGACCAGATTGGGGTTCGCGCTCAGGGCTTCGTCCAAAAGGGGCGCGCCCTCCTCCGAGCCCTCGAGGTATGCCGCTTCGGCGAGCCCGTAGAGCGCCATCGGTTGGCGGGAACGCCGGCGAAGCACCTCGCGAAAGGACGCGATCGCGTCGGGGATGTTGTACCGCTCCAGGAAGAGGAAGCCGAGCTCGAGATGCGCCTCGAGATTTTCGGGGTCCGCCGCGATCGCCTCGTCGTAGGCCATCAGGGCGTCCTGGTAGAGTGCCGGGTTCGTGATGCCGAGGTGAGCCACCGCGGCCGCCACCGCCTGGAGCTCGCGCGACCCGAGAGAGGACGAGTTGTTGTAGACGTCTATGAATCGATCGAAGAGCGCGAGCGCCGCCTCCCGCTCTCCCCGGCGAAGGAGGATCTCCCCCCGGTGCATCTCGGCTAGGAGCGCTGCCCCCCCCGTTCCCGCCGCCGCCGCGGCGAACACCCGATCCGCTTCATCGAGATGGCCGCGCTGCAACAACGATCGGCCCAGGAGGAGCTGGAGTTCGGCATCGTCCGTCCCTTCCGAGGCATCCCTCAGCAGCGCCTCGGCGTCGTCGTAACGGCCTGCCTCGAGGAAAACCGAGGCGAGGGCGCGGGTGGACTGGGGGCCGGGTGCCGCGGCGCGCTCCCGCTCGAGGAGGGAGATGGCCTCGTCGTAGTTGCCCTCCTGCAGAAGGGCCGCGGCCCCCTCCGGCCCCTGCGCGGTCGCGCGGTCGCTCCCGACGCATCCGCCGAGAAGGAGTCCGAAGAGGAGGAGGAGAAAACGTGCGCGAGGACGGCCGGTCATCGTCCCTCCTCGAGGCGGCGGATCTCCTGTCCGACTGTCGCGAGCTCGAGAAGGAGGGGTTCGAGCGCCGCCTGGTAAGCGGCGGGCTCCATCGTCCCCCGGCGCTGGCCGAGCGCCGCGACCTCGACCTCGAGCGCTTCCTGGCGGAGGTAGAGCTCGCGGAGCCGCTCCGCGCTTGCATCGCCCGCCACTGTGGCGGGGACCACGCTCTCCAGGAAAAAGCGCCCGGCGAGGGTCCCGACGGCTTCGTCCTCCATCGGGAGGGGAACGCCGCTCCCCTGGGCGCGGTCCTCCAGGAGGGCCTGCTCCGGAGAGATCAGCCCGCGGTCACGATAGTGGCGCTCCGTCTCCAATCGACCGAATTCGAAGGCCTCGAGGATCGAGACGCGACCGTCGCGGTCGAGGTCGGCGCCTTCTCCTATAAAGGCCTTCACGAAGTGGCCTCCGAAGATCGCCGCGTTCCTCTGCTGGGAGCTTCGTGTCGCCGTCACGACGACGCGGCCCTCGCCCGCGAGCGCCGAAGCGAAATCGCCGCTCGCGCTCGCCACGTTCACGAAGGCGACCATGCGCGGGGCGAGGAGCTCGAGGAATCCGCGGTAGTCCGCGAGGGTCAGACTTCGTCCCGGGATGCTCACCCTCGACTCTTCCCCCGACCCCGTTCCGTGCCCGATGAGAACCACCAGGACCCGGTCCTGGGGGGCCGCTCGTTCCGCGGTCTCACGGAAGGCGCGTTCGATCTCTTCGCGTGTGGAGCGGGCCCGGACCTTCCCATGGCCGGTCTCGGGATCCTCCGCGAGGAAGATCAGGTTCTCCGGCTTCACCCCCGCTTCCACGGCTGCATCGCTCAGCTGGGTTCCCCACTCGAGAAAGGACTCCCGATACTGCGGCTCTCCGCCGAGCCCCGCCACGATCAGGACGTGAGCTTCCTGGGCCGCCCCGGGGACGGCCATTCCCCCGAGCGCGACCACGGCGAAGAGGAGGGGTGCGAAAATGGCGCGCGCCGCGCTTCCCGCAGAGCCGACGAAAAAGTACCGGCTCACGCGAGCCCCCTCCGCCGGCGCACCATCCACTCGGTGAATAGGAGACCCATGAGGAGAAAGAAGAAGAGGGGAAGATCCCAGAGATCCCGTTCCTCCTGGACGACGGTTCCGCGTTCCGTGTACGTGAGCGCTTGCGGGAGCGAGGAGACCTGGTCGAGCGTGTAGAAAGCCCCGTTGGTCTCGGTCGCGATTCGCCGGAGGAGGTTTTCCCTCATCGCACCGCTCCGCAGCTCCTCGTCGAGCACGCCCGCTTCGATGTGAAGGGGAGGCGCCGTCAGAAAGGTCTCGCCCCTAACCGCGTCCACCTGAACCTCGTAGGGCCCCGAGCTCGCCGGAAGGAACGATCCCCGGTACTCCCCGTCGCGGTCCAGATTCCAGTAGAGGGGGAGCTCCTGCTCCGCACCGAAGGGATCAATGACGCGTGCGGTGACCCGCGCGTCGTTCACGGGAAGGAATTCCTCGCTCGACACCCGCACGATCAGCTGCACCGACTCTCCGGGTGCGACCCGATTCCGCACGGCGGTCGCGGTGAGGGGATCGGGGACCTCCTGAATCAACCAGCGGAGGATCTGTCGCCAGAAGACTTCGTGAGTCTGGTCTTCGAGCGAAATGTCCGCGTGCATCTGCCAGAGCCAGGTGTCATGCACGCCGAGGACGGCGGCCATCCCCGCGCCGTAACGCTGGAAGGCGAGAACCGGCTGCTCTCCGCCCGGGAGGTCCGGGCTCACTCCGGTGAGGAGGACGGTCGCCCCCGGGCGCGGCTCTCCCATCCGGTTCACAGTGGTGAGCTCGGGGAGGCGGTCCCAGCGGGCGGTCCGCGCGTCCTCCGAATCGGTCGCCACCACGGCCGCGGGAGCGGCGCCCCCCGGGTCCATCTCCACCTGAGAGCCTTCGAGCCCCAGGGCCGGATGCGTCATTCCGTTCCGGGTCGGAGTCACCTTCACCGTCGCCCAGAAGTCCACCGTGCCCGAGCGGTCCGGTCCAAGATTCTCGAGCTCCAGCGGATAAACCGGAGCGAGCGCGGTCGGGGTCCACCCCCCTTCGGCGAGGGCGCGCGGGCCTCCGAGGAAGAGCAGCCCTCCCCCCCGGCGATCCACGAAGTCGGCGATCATCCGGATCTGATCCGGCGTGAACGAGCTCGCCTCCACGCTCCCCAGGACGAGCCCGCGGTACTCGAAGAGCTCCTCGCGCGTCCTCGGAAAGCCGCCCGCGAGCTCGTCCCCGCTGTCCACGTCGAGGCGAACGTACCGGTCTTCGCCCGTGCGCTGGAGGACCACGACCTGGAGATTCTGGTCGTCACGGACGGCCTGCCGCAGGAATCCCACCTCGAATCGGGGCTGGCCTTCGTAATAAAGGATCTTGTCCCGCTCGTCGCGGACGCGGATGTGCACATCCATCTGGTTGTTGTCGGCGACGACCTCGTTGGGCTGGGCCGCGACCCGGACGGTGAGCCCGCGCACCCCCGGAGATTCGAGCGTCACCGGAATCCGGACGGTCGTGCTCCCCCCCGACCCCTCGAACTGGACGTTTTCGGAGGCGAGGATCCGACCGTCTTCTTCCAGGTTCACCGCGACGTTGCGTCCACCGAGTCCCGTGTGCGCGACGACGACGTTGGCCATGACCGTCGAGCCGCGCATCACGGCCCGAGGGAGCTCGACCCGCTCGATCTCCACATCCGGATCGAGGCGGGAGCGTCCCGCGCCCACGACATGCACCGGAATTCCCTCGGCACGGAGCCCGAGGAGAGCGTCTTCGAGGGCGGCCGCGTTCTGGTCGCCCCCGTCGGTGACCAGGACCAACCCGGCGAGGGGAAGTCCCGCCAGCTCGCTCCGCACGAGGTCGAGCGAGGGCCCGAGGAGGGTCCGGTTTCCGTCGAAGGCGAGATCTGCGGGATCGCGAAGCCTGGCGGCGTTCGAGTCGAAGCGGAACTGCCGGATCACGAAGTTCTCCTCGAGCTGTTCGAGGAGCGCGCTTTCCGGCGCGGCGAAGAGCTCCTGGGCGACAGCGCCGCGTGAGCGGCCATCCACGTCCTGGATTCCCATGCTCCGGGAGTTGTCCACCAGGACGGCCACGACGTTCTGCTGAGGAACGGCCGTGGAGAGGACGAGCGTCGGGCGCAGCAGACAGACCGTGAGGATCGCGAGTCCGATGGCGCGGGTCGTTACGAGGATCCAGGTCGTGGCGCCCGCTGCGCGCGCACGGCTCGACAAGTAGCTCCAGACGACGAGGGCCACCCCGACGGCGAGGAGAAGGGCGAGGAGGATCGTAGGCCACGATCCGCTCCAGACGATCTCCCCGCGGTCGTACGCAACGCGAGGATACTTGAAGAAGTACTCGAAAACTGCGTCGAAGAATGATTGCATCTCGCCGGTGCGCGGCTATCGCGCGCTTCAGGGTCGTTGGTTCGGGGTCGTACCCTCTAGAATTCGATTCGTTTGTTCCCTTCCGCATTAGGACGCGCGCCGGGGCGGTTTCGCTGAGGGGAGCGCTCCGCCGAACGTCAGTGCGTCATAATCCAGACCAGGACGTTGATTCCGATCGCATAAGCCTGCGGCGAAAAGAGGGCGAAAAATGCGGCGTCGTCGGCCTCCCGTTCCCATCCGTCCGCGATGTCGGTGTTATGGCTCATGAGAACGAGGATCCTTTCGTGTTCGTCCAGGATCGCGCGGAGGTGCGGCTCGGCGCTGTCCCATCCCCGTTCCGAGGTTTGTCCTCCCGAGTTTCTCCAGTACTGCATGTGCGAGATCTGGGGGATCTTCTCTACCGTATAGACGATTCCGAAGAGCGGATGATCGAGGGGGAGGTCCACGATCGGGTATTCGGGGAGGACGCGCGCCATCTCCGCAGACCATTGTCGCCACGCCGGCGTCCCCCAGAAGTCGTCCACCCAGAGAAAGCCGCCTTTGAGGAAGTATTCCCTCAGCGCCGTGACTTCCGCGTTCGAGAACCCTGCCGTCCCCACGTCCGACCCGAAAAGGAAGGGGCACTGGAAGAGGTTCGGGTCGGTCGCCCGCAGAGCGGCCGTCCCCTGGTCCCCGTCGAGCCATCCGCTGATCGAGGCGGTCGTCAGCTCGGAGAGGCGGAGCGTCAAATTCAAGTCGCCCCGCGGATAATCCGTGCTCCACCCGTACCCGTCGCTTTCGTACCGTACCGAGTCGAACCAGAGGCGGCAAAAAGTAAAGCCGCCCGGACGTTCGGGAAGCCCTCGCCGCAAGGGCTGCGAGATCGGCGCCTCGCCGAATCCCCGGAGCCGCTGGGCCTCCCCCCGCTCCGCGGGAAGGGAAACGGCGGCGGCCAAAAAAAGCGCGACCCACGGCCACCGGCCCGCCCTCCCCTCGGCACACACTCCGCCGGCGAGTCCGGAGCGTGCCGGAAGGGGGGTCGTCGTCGCCGATCGGGACATGGACAGGCCGCTTCGGAGTCGGGGTGCGAGACCAACCGCTTTTCGGATCCGGCCGGCAGGCGGGGGAGCCGCGAGGACCACGCAACTGGCGCTCACTCGAACGTAAGGCTCCGCGATCCGGCGCGGCAAGGCGACCCGGCCGCGAAAGTGTGAGCGCCTTGTGAACTTGATGGCGTGCCGCCCGAGCGCCGGTTACACTGCATGCGAAACGGTTCGAGTCCCGTTCCTATTACACCGCGGCGGCGTTCATGATCAAGGCGCGCAAAGCCTACTGCTCGGCGACCGACCGCAACGTTCCGGTTGTTCCCAAGGCCGGCGCGCGGCTGGGGAGGACGCCTTCGGTTCAGGACGCCGAAATCCTCATCTGTCTCGACTACGGCGTCCGCTGCACCGGTGCGATGTGTCCTCTTTTCACCCCCCTTTTCGTGGCCCGGAGCGGGGAGTGGGAAGTGGACCCGCGCGCGACCCGCATCGGATGAGGGATCCGGCCCCCCGGCTGTCATTGCGAGCCCGGCCTCCCCGACGTTAAACTCCCCCTCCGAGATGCGGTAAAGTCCTCGCTTCCGCGATCCGACTCCCGGACCCCTCCTTCTGCTCCTCCCCCGCGCGTACGCCCTCGTGGCCTGTAACCGTCGAAGCCAACGGCCCTTATGAAGCCTACGGACGTCTCGGATCCGCAGTACTACCACAAAGTCGTGGACTGCCAATGGGGGTGTCCCGCGCACACGAACGTGCCGGAGTACATCCGGATGATCGCGCAGGGACGGTTTACGGACGCCTACATGCTGAACCGGCACTCCAACGTCTTTCCGGCGATCCTCGGGCGGACCTGCGACCGCCCCTGCGAACCGGCGTGCCGGCGGACCCGACTGGACGGGGAACCGGTCGCGATCTGCCGCCTCAAGCGAGTCGCCGCCGACCTCCGTGAAGACATCACCGACCTCCTTCCTCGGATCCCGGAGGAAAAAAACGGGAAGCGCGTCGCCTGCGTCGGGGCGGGCCCGGCATCCCTCACGGTGGCCAACGACCTCCTCCCCCTCGGCTACCAGGTCACCATCTTCGAGAAGCAGGACCGGGCCGGGGGGCTCATGTGGTCGAACATCCCCCAGTTCCGCCTCCCCCCCGAGGTGCTTCGCGAGGAGATTGGCACCATCCTCGACATGGGGGTGGACCTCCGGCTCAACACCCCGGTCGAGAGCATGCGTGCGCTCCTCGACGGGGAAATGGGCGGGAAGTGGGACGCGGTCTTCGTGGGCTCCGGGGCACCGCGGGGGAAAAACCTGGATATCCCGGGACGCTACGACTCCGACCGCATCCATATCGGGATCGATTGGCTCGAGTCGGTGGCCTTCGGGCACATCGAAAAGATCGAGCCGCGCGTCCTCGTCATCGGGGTCGGGAATACGGCGATGGACTGCTGCCGCACGTCCCTCCGCCTCGGAGGGACGGATGTGAAGGTGATGGCCCGCCGCACGCGCCCTTACTTCAAGGCCTCTACCTGGGAGCTCGAGGACGCCCAGGAAGAGGGGGTCGAGATCCTCGAAAACCATTCCCCCTCGCGGTTCCTCCTCGAAGGCGGCGAGCTCGTAGGGATGGAGTTCGACCTGGTGGATTGGGTGGAAGGAGCGGATGGCCGCACCAGGTCGGTGACGACCGGGACGAAGACGATCCCCTGTGACACGGTCATCCTCGCGATCGGCCAAGACGCCGCTTTCCCCTGGATCGAGCGCGACATCGGAATCGCGTTCAGCGAGTGGGAGATGCCGGAGGTAGACCGGAAGACCTTCCAGTCCTCCCGCGAAGGCGTCTTTTTCGGCGGTGATGCGGCCTGGGGTCCCGAGAACATCATCTGGGCGGTGGAGCACGGCCATCAAGCGGCGATCTCCATCCATCAGGCTTGCCAGGAGAAATCCCTGGCCGAGCGTCCGCCCTACGGAATGAATCTCGTCAGCCAGAAGATGGGCCTACACGAGTGGAGCTACTCGAACGACTACGATGCCGCGGGGCGCCAGAAGATGCGGCACGTGAAGCTGGAGGCGCGCCTTCAGGCACTCTCCGTGGAGGTCGAAGAAGGCTTCGACATCATGCAGACGCTCAAAGAAGTGGAGCGTTGCCTGAACTGCGACGTCCAGACGCACTTCACGGGGCCGCTCTGCATCGAATGCGACGCCTGCATTGATATTTGCCCGCTTTCCTGCCTGACCATCGCGCCGAACGGTGATGAAGAGGAGCTTCGCGGCCGGCTCACGGCTCCCGCGCTCAACTTGAAGCAGAGCATTTTCGTCTCGGAGGGCCTTCCGCAGACCGGACGCGTCATGGTGAAGGACGAGGACCTGTGTATCCACTGCGGACTCTGCGCCGAGCGGTGCCCGACCGCCGCCTGGGACATGCGCGCCTTCGACCTCCAGATTCCATACGCCGGCCTCGAAGCCGGCGGCCGCCATCCCGACCGGAACCCGGTCCCCGCCGGGGCGGGCGCATGACGGTTCCCCAGAAAAACGGGTCCGGGGCGGATCGTTCTCGCGTGAACGATTTCGCCATCAAGATCGGGACGGTGAACGGAACGGGTTCAGCCAGTGCGAACTCCCTCCTCCGCCAGGCGATCTTCCGGATGGGGATCCCCGTGAGCGGGAAGAACCTTTTCCCCTCGAACATCCAGGGACTTCCCACCTGGTACGAGATCCGGGTGAACCATCGGGGGCACACGGCCCGGTGCCGGAGTTTCGACCTGACCGTCGCCATGAACCCGGCGACGTACGAACGCGACATCAAGGAAGTGCGACCCGGGGGGTGGGTCCTGCACGACTCCTCCTGGCCGCTCCGCCAACAGCTCCTCCGCCCCGACGTCACCTTCCTCGGGGCGCCGATGGCGAAGATGTGCGTGGATCACTTCCAGGGCGACCGGGAGCGGATCCTCATGAAGAACATCGCTTATGCCGGCGTCATCACCGCGCTCCTGGACCTCGAGATGGAAATCGTCCGCGGCCTCCTCGAAGAGACCTTTTCGAGGAAGAAATCACTCCTCGAATCGAACTACCTGGCGGTGCAGCTCGGCTACGACTTCGCCAAGGAGCACTTCTATTGTCCGCTCCCGCTCCACCTCGAGCGGATGGACGAAAACGGGGACTCGATCCTCATTGATGGAAACACGGCAGCCGCGCTCGGGTGCGTGTACGCCGGAGCCACCGTGGCCGCTTGGTATCCGATCACCCCCTCCACTTCGCTCGTGGATGCCTTTTCCGGCTTCTGCGAGCGGTACCGGAAAGACCCGGAGACGGGGAAAAATCGCTTCCTCGTGGTCCAGGCGGAAGACGAGCTCGCGGCTGCGGGAGTGGTGCTCGGTGCCGGCTGGACGGGCGCGCGCTCCTTCACCGCGACGAGCGGCCCGGGGATCTCTCTCATGGGGGAATTCCTCGGACTCGGCTACTACGCGGAGATCCCCTCCGTCTTCTTCGATGTGCAGAGGACGGGTCCCTCGACGGGGATGCCCACCCGCACCCAGCAGGGCGACCTGATCAGCGCCGCGTACGCCTCGCACGGCGATACGAAACATCTCCTCCTCTTCCCCTCGGATCCTGGGGAATGTTTCCACTTCGCGGTGCAGGCCTTCGACCTCGCCGAGCGCTTTCAGACGCCGATCCTCGTCCTCTCCGACCTGGACATCGGGATGAACGACTGGGTCGTGCCGCGGCTGACCTGGGACGACGCGTTTCGCCCGGATCGGGGGAAGGTCCTCGGGGCGGAGGATCTCCAGAAAATGGAGAAGTTCTCCCGATACATGGACGTGGACGGAGATGGAATCCCTTACCGAACGCTTCCCGGAGTCCATTCGAAGGGCGCGTACTTCACGCGCGGCTCCGGGCACGACAAACACGCGCGGTACACGGAGGACGAAGAGGGCTATACGGATGTGATGATGCGAATCGCGCGGAAGATCGACGGCGCGGCCCTGGCTCTCCCCGCTCCCGTCCTTCACCCGGCTTCCTCCGGGAAACCGGCCCCTCTCGGGATCGTGGGGATCGGCGGGGGGGACCGGGCCCTCAAGGAATCGCAGGACCTCCTTGCGGATGCCGGCATCCAGGCCGACTACCTGAGGGTCCGTGCCTTTCCCTTCCATCCGTCGGTGAAGGAGTTCCTCGAGGGGCACCAGCGGATCGTCATCGTCGAGCAAAACCGCGATGCCCAGCTCCGCTCCTTGCTGGCGCTGGAGACCGCTGTCCCGCTCGAGCGGCTCGAGTCGGTGCGCCACTGGGGTGGGATGCCCCTCAGTGCCGCCGACGTGGTCGAAGACGTGCTCGCCCTCCTCGACCGCCCCTCGGCCTCCGAGCCCCCCCTCGTCGGGAGCCTCGCATGACCTGGATCGCCAAGCCCCGTGTCGCGCACCCGAGCCTTCCAATAAACGCGCTGGGGCTCACGCGGCGCGACTACGAAGGGACGATGTCCACCCTCTGCGCCGGGTGCGGGCACGATTCCGTCACCGCCGCGGTCATCGAGGCCTTTTTCGAGCTGGAGATTCCGCCGCACCGGGTCGCGAAGGTGAGCGGGATCGGGTGCTCGGGGAAGACCCCGACCTACTTCCTCAGCCAGGCGCACGGCTTCAACGGGGTGCACGGCCGGATGCCCGCGATCGCCACCGGCACCGCCGGGGCGAACCGCGACCTCGTCTGCGTCGGAATCTCGGGGGACGGCGACTCGCTCTCGATCGGGCTCGGCCAGCTCTGCCACGCGATCCGGCGGAACGTGGACATGCTCTACGTAATCGAGAACAACGGCGTGTACGGACTCACGAAGGGGCAGTTTTCGGCCTCCGCCGACATCGGATCCAAGGCGAAACGGGGCGCGGCAAACTTCCAGCCGCCCATCGACCCGGTTCTCCTAGGGCTCTCTCTCGGCGCCACCTTCGTCGCGCGAAGCTTTTCGGGCGACAAGGAGCAGCTCATCCCCCTCCTCAAGGCCGGTGTCCAGCACAGGGGATTCGGGCTCATAGACGTGATTTCTCCGTGCGTGACCTTCAACGACCACGAGGGGTCCACGAAGAGCTACCGCTACACGCGGGAGCACATGGCTCCCGTAACCGAGGCGGATTACGTCGGCCGCCAGCCGGAGATTGCGTTGTCTTACGAGCCCGGGGCGACCGCCGAGGTGCAGATGCACGACGGGAGCCGCGTTCTCTTGCGAAAGGTGGCGGAAGGGTTCGATCCCACGGATCGGGACAGCGCGTACGCTTACGTTCGGGAGCGCCAGGAGGCGGGGGAGATCGTCACGGGACTCCTGCACATCCGCGAGGAAGCGCCGGAGATGCACGGCGTGTCGGGGACGGTCGAGACTCCGCTCGTGGACCTCCCCTTCGAAGGGCTCTGCCCGGGATCCGCGGCGCTCGAGAAGCTCCAGAGGGGCTACCGGTAGACGGCGGTGCGGGGGCCGCTCCGCCGCCTGAAGCCGGCGTGCCGGCGCGACGAGCCTGTCGTCCTCAACCCAACCCGAGAAATCCCCCCAGCGCCTCGTTCACGCGGCGCATCGTGCTGTCGTCGAGCGACCCGATTCGAAGTCCGAGCTTCGTTCGTGGCACGGTCATGATCTTGTCGATCTGAACCTGCGAGTGAGTCCGGACCCCGCTCTCGGGTCCGGGAGCGATCGGGACGCGGAGGAGCGGCAGGTCTCGGACGTCGCTCGCCAGCGGGAGTAAGGTGACGGAGGGGAGAGCCTCGAAGGCGTCTTCCTGAACGATCAGACCGGGTCTCGGTTTCCCGTACCGGCCCGGCAAAACGACGGTGACAATGTCCCCGCGCTTCACTCCTGAACCTTCTCCGCCCAGGCCCACTCCTTCGCGTACTCCTCCAGGCCCGCGTCGAGCGCGACGAGCATCTCGCGTTCGTCGGATCCCGAATGCTCCAAAGCCCTGCGTATCTCGAGGGCGGTTCGGCGGGCCTCGTCTTCCCAGGCGGCTCGCTTCCGATCGGCGACGTAGCCCTCGACGGCCTCTCGCACCAACTGTCCGACCGACTTCCGGTCCCGGCGGGCCAACTCCCCGAGCGCCTCTCTGTAGCTGCGTCCAAGCCGGAAGTTGACCGTTTCCTTAGGGTTCTTCTCGCACGCTCGGCTCCTCTAGATACGAAAACGTATGCATAATATGAATACTGGATCGTAAGAACGGTCTGGCGGTGCGTCAAGAATTTTCAAGGGAGAGTCCGGCCCCGGGCCGAGACGAGCTCCCATCGCTCCGCCGCACGCGGCTTACGTCGTAAATTCAAGCCGGGATCTTGGTTCACCGCCTGCGGGGGTTGGGACGATGGAGGAGCACAGGCTCGCCGAAGGTCGGACGGGGGCCGCTCCCCGCCGATGCCGGCTGGCGGTGGCCATGCAGCGCCGTGGCGTCCGGCGGTTGCCGGGCTCGACCCCACTTTTCGTTTTTTTACCGGGGTGCGCGACCCTCCAGGGGATCCTCGCCCTCCGAGAGGTCGAGTTCGTCCTGGATCGGGTGCATGAGGTGCGCCTGGCTGGAGTCCTTCTGGACCGAATCGACCGTCCCGAGGCGGTCAGCGCGCTCGACCTGGCACGGATTGTTGGCGCGGTCGCGCAGGGCACCCTTCCCCTTGCCCTTCGCCTCGACATCGGGGCGATGAATCCCGAGGGGAATCCGGAAGCGCGGCTCGCCGCACTCGACTGGACTTTTTTCGTCCAGGACCGAGAGACGGTTCGCGGTGGGCTCCCCGCACCTGTGCGGATTCCGGTCGCGGGGCGCGCGACGATCCCTCTGGAGCTCCAGCTCGACCTCCTCGACTTCGTCGACGGAAACGCGCAGGATCTCCTGAATTTGGTGAGTCTCAGGGCAGCCTCAACGCCACGAGCGACCCGGGGAGCCCGTTCCCGGCCACCGGAAGCACGATGTACTGCGCCCCGTCGTGCAGGAAGGTCATGGGTGCGGTGCTCACGGGCGCCGGAATCTCGACCGCCCCGACCCGAGCCCCCGTAACCTTGTCCACGGCGTACCAGACCGGGCGTCCCCCCCGCCCCTCGGCGTACATGAGGAGGCTACCGGTGACGAGCGCCGTGGCGTTTCCCTGGAAACCGGTGTTCGGGACCTCGACTCCCTCGAGGAGGGGGTGATTCACGATCTCTTCCGGCGTGTCGCCGTTCGGGATCCACCAGAGGTGTTCTCCAGTGTTCATGTCGATCGCGGTGATCCGGCCGTAGGGCGGCTTGAAAATCGGGAGCCCATCGATCGCCGTGAAGCCTCCGCCCGTCCCCGCCGCGAAGTCCACCACGGTGAGGCCTCTGCCATCCGGTCCGCCGTCGTCCCGGCTCGAACCCGGTGCGAGGCCCCCCCCGGAGCAGGCCTTCCGCGACTGCACGTAGAGAATTCCCGTTTCCGGGTCGAGAACCGGACCCCCGGGGATGTTCGTTCCGCCCGTCGCGCTCGGACACTGCGCCGTGGCCCGCCATCCCCCGGGGTTTCCCTCATGCACGCGCGGGGTGAAGATCGGCCCGAGGAGGATGTCGCCCACCTGCTCCACGGCCCGGGCGCGGAGCTCCGGCGTGAAGTCCAAAAGATCGTCCACCGAGAGGCCCTGGAGCTCGTAGGGAGCCGGGCGCGTGGGGAAGGGCTGCGTCGGCGAATACCACTCTCCCGGGACATTCCCCTGCGGGACCGGTCGCTCGACGATCGGCCAGATCGGTTCCCCCGTCTCTCGGTTGAAGGCGTAAACGAAGGCCTGCTTCGAGGCCTGAACCACCGCGGGGACCCGGACTCCATCCACGGTGAGGTCCACGAGGATGGGGGCCACGGGGAGATCCCAGTCCCAGATGTCATGGTGGACCATCTGGAAGTGCCACCGCCGCTCCCCCGTGCGGACGTCCACCGCGACCAGGCTGCTCCCGAAAAGGTTCTTCCCCGGGCGGAACCCGCCGAAGTAGTCGTTCGTGGGCGCGTCCGTGGGGAGGTAAACGAGCCCGAGCTCGGGATCCGCCGACAGCGGCGCCCAGGCGTTCACGTTGCCGCTCCACCGCCAGGCGTCGTTTTCCCAGGTGTCGTTTCCGAACTCGCCCGCGCGCGGAATGGTGTGGAATGTCCAGAGGTGGGCGCCTGTGCGTGCGTCGAACGCCTGGACGTCCCCGGGGACATTCTCGATCCGGGTTTGCCCGCCCCCGCCCGCGTGGGCGGAGTTCCCGACGATGACCACTCCGTTCACCACGATCGGCGGGGAGGAAGTGGTGATTGCGCCGAGGCGCGGGTCGATCCCCCGTTCGGGATCGTAGTCATGACCGAGGGTGGCGAGCATGTCCACCGTTCCGGTTTCCGGAAATCCCTCGATCGGGACGGATCCCCCGAACCCCTCCAGCGGCAATCCCGTCTTCGCGTCGAGGGCATGGAGGAAAAAGCCGGGGGTCACCAGGTAGATGGCCCCGCGTCCGTCCACCTCCGCGTATGCGACCCCGCGCCCGTAGTTCTGTCGGGGAGACTCTTCCCACCGGGTCGTATTCGGCTCCCGGAAGGTCCAGAGAGTCTCTCCGGTCGCTGGGTCGATCGCCGCGACCGTCCTGCGCTCCCCGGCGACCGTATAGAGAATCCCGTCCACATAGATCGGGGTGGAGCGCATCACGAAGTCGGGCGAAGGCCCGAAGTTGTTCCCCCTCCACACCCAGGCTACTTCGAGAGAGGAGAAGTTCTCCGAGTCGATCTGGTCCAGTGGAGAATACCGGGTGCTTCCGGCGTCCCCGCCCCAGTACCGCCACTCGCCGGGTGGATTCGTGCCGTCCTGCGCCGCGGCGGGAGCGGCACCGCCGGAGATTCCCAGAAGGAAAAAACCGAAGAGGGAGGGAAGGGGGTTAGGAGCGCGCATCCGGAGCCTCGGGTTGAGGGCGTGGGCGATCGAGGAGTGCGGGATCCAAGGAAGGGTACGCGGCGGCGGGAAGAGTCGTCAATGAACGGAGCCGGATAGACGGACGCCGGATAGGCGGCCGGACCCCGGCTGGGGCTTCAATGGCCTTGTCCGGTTCCCGCATGGGTCCCTATCGTCTGCGAAGGATGGGGCCTGGTCCTGACCTTTGGCTCACTCCGTCATGACCTCCGCGTCACCCGCGTTCACAACCTCTCCAGAGGTCGTCATGACGAGTCGAAACGCTCGCCCCGAGGAGGGCTCGGGATGAACTGGGATATCGTTCTGGTGCTCGCGATTCTCGTCGGTGCGGTCGCCCTGTTCATCTCCGAGAAGCTCGCCATCGACTTCGTGGCGATGCTCGTTCTCTGGACCCTCCTCGCTCTCGGGCTGGTCACTCCCGAGGAGGGGATCTCGGGGTTCAGCAACCCGGCTACGGTCACCGTAGCGGCGATGTTCGTGCTCAGCGCCGGCTTGCAGAAGACCGGGGCGGCCGCCTCTCTCGGGCGTGTGTTGGTGCGTTACGGGCGCAACCACTTCCTTGCCCTGGTCGTGGTGATGGGATCCGTCGGCGTCATGTCGGCTTTCATCAACAACACCGCTGCGGTGGCCGTATTCATTCCTCTGGTGATGATCGTCGCGAACCGCCGCAAGATCGCCGCTTCCAAGCTACTGATCCCGCTCTCGTACGCCTCGCAGTTCGGCGGCGTGTGTACCCTGATCGGCACATCGACCAACCTGCTCGTCAGCGCGATCTCCGACCAGGCCGGCTTCGGCGCGTTCAGCATGTTCGAGTTCAGCCGGTTGGGTGTGATTCTGTTCGTCGCCGGCTTCTTCTATTTCCTCATCTTCGGTCGCTGGCTGCTTCCCGAGCGCGAGGCGGAGGAGCTCAGCGCAGCCTTCGAGCTCGGCGAGTACATCACCGAGCTGCGTGTCGGCGAGGGGTCGCCGCTCGTCGGCAAGACGGTGCAGGCGAGCCGCCTCGGCGAGGACCATGACGTCACCGTGCTGCGGCTGATACACGGCGAGGAAAAGACCTGGGCGCCCTTGCGGCAGCCGCTGTCGGAGGGTGACGTGCTGCTGGTTCGCGGCAGCATCAAAGAGCTGATGGGGCTGCGCTCCTCCAACCTGGAGCTGAACGTGGCGTTCAAGCTCCACGACGATACGCTTCAGGCCGGGGATCTGCGGCTCGTGCAGGCGCTCATCGCGCCGGGGTCGAAGCTGGTGGGCCGCACGCTCAAGGATCTCGACTTCCGCAGCCGTTACAAGGCCCTGGTGCTGGCGATCCAGCGCCGGGGGGAGTCGGTTCGCGACAAGCTCAACTCGGTCTCGCTGGGACTGGGCGATGCCCTTCTGATCCAGGCGCTGGATGCGCAGGTCGAGCGCCTCCGGAGCGATAAGAACTTCATCGTTCTCGATGAGGTGGAAGACCCGGGCATGCGACGGAAGAAAGTTCCCCACGTGCTGGCCATCATCTTCATCGTCGTCGGCATGGCAGCGCTCGACCTCATGCCCATCCTGGTCACGGCCATTCTCGGCTGTCTGGCACTCGTGCTCACCCGCTGCATCGACCTGGAAGAGGCCTACGAGGCCATCGACTGGAAGGTGATCTTCTTGCTCGCGGGCATCCTGCCGCTCGGCATCGCGATGCAAAAAAGCGGTGCCGCGGCGTTGATCGCCGAAAGTGCCGTGGGTTTCGTCGGCCCCCTTGGACCGATCGCCGTTTTGGCGGTCCTCTACCTGTTGACGGCGATCCTCACCGAGACGATGAGCAACAACGCGGCGGCCGTCCTGCTGGCGCCGATCGCGATCTCGACTGCGCAGCAGACCGGCGTGGATCCGCGGCCGCTGCTGATGGCCATCACCTTCGCCGCGTCCACGGGGTTCTCGACGCCCGTCGGCTACCAGACCAACACGATGATCTTTAATCCCGGCGGCTACCGCTACACCGACTTTCTGCGCACCGGCGTGCCGCTGAACATCATCTTCTGGATCCTTTCCGTCATCTTCATCCCGCGCTTCTGGAGCTTCTGAGGCAGGGCGCGTGCGAACAAGGTGAGCCATCACACGAGGGGCCTGGCCCCGTCAGCATGCGCGCCGTGCCGGTCCGAGCGTCAGTTTCCGCTGTCGCCGGTTTCGCCCGGCAGTGGGAACCAGCGCAGGTGTTCGAAGTCGGCCGTCAGCCCGGTGCCTGAAGGGCCGGCCGGATCCGGCCGCGCATCGGCAAGGATACGGCGCGCATCGGCGAGGTGTTCGGCCAGCGCGGACTCGGGGAGGTGACGTCGCTTGCGCTCGTACATCATGCCGCCGGGCTCGAAGCGGATGTCGCGCAGGCTCATCGGCGGCTCGGCCGTTCCGCCACGGTGTTTCCAGAGACCCGTGTACGGATCGAAGCCGTACTGATCGAGCAGGCGCCAGCCATCCTTCGCAACGATGTGCACGGCTTCTAGGATGTAATCGAAGACCGGCGCCGAGATGAAGTAGTTGAAGTTGACGCGGATCCAGCCCGGCTTGATGCCCTCACAGCCACGGGCGATCTCGCGCTCGAATTCGTGCGACCGATCCAGATCGACGCCGAGCAGCCGGTGGCCGTAAGGGCCTGCGCACGAGCAACCGCCGCGCGACTGAATGCCGAATAGATCGTTCAGCAGCGCGACCACGTAATTGTGGTGCAGGTACCGGTCCCCGTAGCGCACGACGAATGACACGATCGAAAGCCGTTCAGCTTCGCAGTTGCCGAGAATCTCGATGTTCGGGTTCTGCTTCCATGACGCCATCGCACTGCGGATGAACGACTCTTCGTGCTCGCGGATCGTGTCCTCGCCTACCGCGGCCTTCACCCGAAAGACGAGACCGGCCCGGATGGATTCGACGATCGCCGGCGTGCCGCCCTCCTCGCGGTGCTCCGGATCCGTCAGGTAGCGGTGCCCTTCCGGATTGACATAGGAGACCGTGCCGCCGCCAGGTACGCACGGCACCGTGTTGCGGAACAGCTCACGCCGGGCAATGAGCAGGCCGGGCGTGCCCGGCCCGCCGATCAGCTTGTGGGGCGAGATGAACACGGCATCCTTGTAATCGAGCGGGTCATCGCCGTCCACTCCACCGGGCCCCATCTCGATGCGCACGTAGGGCGCGGCCGCCGCGAAGTCCCAGAACGAAAGTGCGCCGTACCGGTGCAGTAGGATCGAGATCGCGCGGGTGTCCGACACGATGCCGGTCACGTTCGAGGCGGCGGAGAAGCTTCCGATGCGCAGGGGCCGGTCCGAGTACCGCTTCAGCTCTTCCTCGAGATGGCCGAGGTCGATGCCGCCGCTCAGGTCTTCATGGATGGTCACGACCTCCGCGATGGACTCGCGCCACGGCAGCTCGTTCGAATGGTGCTCGTACGGCCCGATAAAAATGACCGGCCGTTCCTCGCGCGGGATCCGATCGCTCAGCCCGTACTTCACGTCGAGGTCGTGCGGGATGCGAAGGTTCAGGATCCCGATCAAGCGGTCGATTGCGCCGGTCGAACCGGAACCGCAAAAGATCACCGCGTGCAGGTCCCTCGTGCCGCCGGCCGATTCACGGATAAGCTGCCTGGATTCCTCCCTGAACCGCGTGGTCTGAAGCCCGGTCCCCGAACTCTCCGTGTGCGTATTCGCATACAGCGGCAGCACCGCATCGCGGATGTAGTCCTCGATGAAAGAGAGAGACTGGCCGGACGCGGTGTAGTCGGCGTAAGTGACGCGCCTCGGTCCGAACGGACCGGCCACCGCCTCGCCTTCGCCGATGATTGACGAGCGGATCAGGGTTATCAGCGAGGGGGAGCCGGGCATTTGGGTAGAATAGCCGCGTGGGCGTGGCTCTGCAGCGATCCGGCCGAATCCCGCCGTTAGGTCGTTCAGGATGACGAGGTCGACTTCAGCGACCCCGAGCGCGGCCACTGGCTCGGAGGCCATGAGCACCCACGCCTCCCCTCGTTCGGACGAACCGGGGCAGAACGCGGCCTTCGACCCTACGCCGCCGCGGCGGGCTGGGGCTCGGCCTCCTCCATGATCCGCACGATCCGCTCGGACACGTCCTCCAGGTGGAGGCGCGTCACCTCATCCCGCGCCTCCATCCGGGCCGCCGCGACCGCATCGAGGAGGCGGACCAGCTGGCCGCGCACGAGCGGAGCGATGTCCGTCGTGAGCGCCTCCTCGTTCTCCAAAAGGGCCTCCAGGCGGTCGAGATAGGCGCGCTGGAGGTTCCGCCGGAAGGAGTCGATCGACCCACCGGTTCCGAGCTCGCGCCAGATCACTTCCCGAAGCGTCGTCATCATCTCGAGCGGCGCATACGCCTCGGCCCCGTGCAGCGCCTCCTGCTCGATCATCCTCTTCACTCGCGGGACGTTCAGGACCCCATTCAACGCGGAAACCTGGAAGCCGCGGATTCTGTCCTGGATCCCGGTCGCCTCGATTCGGTAGAGGATGTCCGGATCGATCATCCAGGTCGGCGTCTGGAATACCTGGCGGTCGAGGTAATCGATGGCGGCGCGCTGGCGTTCCGCGGGGACGCGATTGTAGGGCGTCCCGTCCTGCCCCTGCGCGCGGCGGGTCCAGTCCACGCCCCCGAGCGAGAGAATTACGTGCCCTGTGAAGCGGTTCCACTGGCCCAGCACCTGCCCGTACAGCTCGTCCAGCTGGGCGTAGCTCTGCCCGTCCTCGAAGGTCCACTCGCGAAGGTTTGCGGTGATTCGCATCAGATTCGCGACCCCGTAGTCGGAAGCGCGGACCGGGTCGTCTCCGAGCGCTTCCTGGGTGGAGCCGGGATCCATCTGGCTCGGGTCACCGAAGCGGTAGACCGGGTCGTCCCCCTTCTCGACGATCCAGTCGTTCAGGGTGGCCTGCTGCGCTTCGAGATCGGCGGCATTCGGAACGACGCGGTATCCCCACTCGATCGCCCACCGGTCGTAGGGTCCGATCACAGGGATGAAGCAAGTGTCGTCCCCGGGTTGTGCCACATAGTTGAAGCGAGCGTAATCCATGATCGAGGTCGAAGTCCCGTTCTCGCACACCGACTTCGTGCGGAGCGATTCCACGGGGATCGCGGAGTGCCCCTTCATGTTGTGGGGAAGCCCGAGTGTATGCCCGACCTCGTGCGCGGCCACGTAGCGGATGAGCCGACCCATCACCTCGTCGTCGAACTCGAGCGCACGGGCCTCTGGATTCGCGGCCGCCGTCTGCACGAAGTACCAGTTGCGGACGAGGTTCATCACGTTGTGGTGCCACTGGATGTGCGTGCCGATGATCTCACCACTACGTGGATCATAGTAGCTCGGCCCGCTGGCGTTCTGCACCGCGGAGGCGAGATACCGAATCATGGAGACGCGCGCGTCCGCGGGATCGAACTCCGGGTCCTCTTGGGGAGAGGGGGGGTCAGCCGCGAGGATGGCGTTGCGGAATCCCGCGGCCTCGAAGGCCTCCTGCCAGTCCTCGATCCCCTGCTTCAGGTAGGGTCGCCACTTCTCCGGAGTCGCCGGATCGATGTAGATGACGATGGGTTGGACCGGCTCCACGAGCTGGCCGCGCGCGTAGGCCGCCGGGTCCGAGGGCTCCAGGCGCCAACGGCGGATGAAGCGCCGCTCGAGGAGCCTCTGGGCCTCGGCGCCGAAGTCGTTCTGGGCGACCGAGAAGAATCCCACCCGTTCGTCCCAGGGGCGGGGGGTCATCGGGACGACGGGGAGGAGGACGAAGGCGTGTCCCAGCTCCATCGAGAGCACCCCGCCGACCGCGTTTGAAGGGGGGCGCCCCGCCGTGTAGGTCACGGTTCGCCGGACCTCCACGTTCTCCGGGAAACTCCGCATGGACTCGATGAAGGTGCGGTCGGCGTTGAGGTTTCGAACTTGGTACTGATCGCGCCGGGTCTGTTGGATTCCGATGACCTGGGCATCAGACCGGAAAAAGGCCGAGACGTCCACGACGACCGCAGAAGAATCCTCCGGGAAGGCGCGGATCGGAAAGGCCTGGAGAATCGGTTCGAAGTTCGAGTTGCGGACCGCTTCGTAAATCGGGAGCGAATCGGGGGCCATGTTGTCGTGCCCGACCAGCCGCAGGAGGATCTGGTCTTCACGGCGTTCGAAGCGAACCACGGCCGACGACTCCTGTTGTCCGCCGAAACCGGCCCCCGTCGGTGTCCGCGTGATCCGCGTCTGGAGGAGGAACTCGCGACCGAGGAGGTTCATGGGAACTTCGAAGAGGTAGTTTTGGCCCACCCGGTGGATGGAGAACAATCCCTCGTCCGTCACCGCGCTGTCCGGAACGACCTCCGCGTATGGGCGAATCCCGGTGCGGGGGCGCGGCGTCGCCGGAGTTTCTTCGTCGTCATCCGCGTCCGGCGCATCGGGGACTGTGTCGGTCGGGGGTGCGTCCGGCGGCTGCTGGGGGATCGCCGGGCTCCTTCCCGCCGCGAGGGCCGGAAAGAACAGAATGAAAAAGGCGAGGGAGACGAGGGTGCGCACGCGGCGATCTCCTTTGCGGAAAGAACGAGGCGAGAGCGTCCGGAGACGGTCCAAACCGCCATCTGTGAATTCGTGCAAGTCTCGGATTCTCACGAATCCGCAATCCGCACGGTATCTTCGCGCGCCCCTTCCGGAAAGGGTCTTGCGAGGGTCCCGTTGCGAGGGCAGGCCGCGTGCTGAAGATTGAGGGTGCGCCCGGGCCCTCGATCTCCCATGCCCGCAGGCGCGGGAATTCCCCAATTTGGAGGTTTCGATGGTGCGGTCGCGCCGCGTGTCCCCGGGTATCCGCTTTTTTCCGGTCATGGCCATCGGCCTCTTCGCCGCCGGGTGTGGAGGGAATGGAGGAGATGCGACGCTCGCCGACGGGATGATCGCCGTGGCGGACGTGGGACTCCTCTCCCCCCGGGCGGTCATCCACGATCCGGTCGCGGACGTTTACCTCGTCACCAACGTGAACGGCCCGATCATGGCCGAAGACCAGAATGGCTTCGTCTCCCGGATCGCACCGGACGGGACGGTGCAGAACCTCACCTGGATTGCCCCGTTCGGGGCCGCAAGCGCTCTCCACTCGCCCACTGGCATCGCGATTCGCGGCGACTCACTGTACGTCGCGGATCTCGGGTGCATCGGGGTCTTCAATCGGGAGAGCGGGGAGGCGGTCGAACGGACCTGCATGGACGGAGTCTCTTCCATCAGCGGGCTCGACGTGGGTCCCGAGGGTTCCCTTTTCCTGACCGATAGCGGCTTCGAAACCGGCACCGGCGGGATGGTGTCCTCCGGTACTGCGGCCGTGTACCGCCTCGTCATCGGGGACGATCGCCGCGGCTCGACACTTGCACAGGGCTCGGACCTCGGGCATCCGATGGGGCTCGCCGTCGGCTCGCGCGGAATTTTCGTCGTGACCTCGGATCCGGGCCAGGTCCTGCGTCTCACCGCCGACGGCCAGCGCACCACGGTCCTCTCGGCTCCCAATTCGGATTTCGAGGGGGTCGTTTTCGTGGGTGATGGGGGATTCGCTTATTCTTCGTCGAGCGATTCCACCGTGTACCATGTGGATGGCCAGGGTGCGGTTCACCCCGTGCTCACCGGGGTGTCTTCCCCGGGGGACCTCGGCTACGACGCGATGCGGAATCGCCTCCTCGTTCCACTCACGAACGAGAACCGGATCGTCTTCGTGGATCTCTAGCGGGTCAGGGAAATTGCGGAATGGGCCGCCCGACTCTGGCCGGATTCCTAGGACTACACGACTCGAGGCCCCCATGACACCGCTCACGCGCCGATGGACCGGGTGCGCCTCCCTCCTCGCGCTCGCGGCTTTCGGCGGATGCTCCACCGCGGAGCAAAGCGAGGAGCTCGGGATCATCGCCATCGAGGGCGGGACCGTCTTCACCTCGCCCGGTGTGGTCCCCGTCGAGGATGGCGTGGTCCTCGTGATCAACGGGGTCATCGAGGCCGTCGGACCGCGGGGGACCGTCTCGATCCCGTCCGCTGCCGTGCGCCTCGACGCGGTGGGACTGTCCGTCCTTCCGGGATTCTGGAACGCGCGTGTTCAGGCCGACCAGGAGCTCCTCTCGGCGGCGGCGAGCGGATCGGACGAGGAGCTCCAGCTCCTCCTCCAGGATCGTTTCACTCGCTTCGGCTTTTCGTCCGTCGTGGATGCGGTGACGCCGCGCGACTCTCTCGCCCTCCTCATCGAGCGAATCGAATCCGGCGCCGTCGCAGGTCCCCGGATCCTGGCGATCGGAGGGACGACGATCGAAGGCGTGCACTGGGCTACCCCCGCGGAGCTGCTCGACCCGGAGCCGGGGCTCGCCACTTTCGCGCAGAGTGGCATCGCGGTCATCTTCTCCCTGGCGGCCACCCAGCGGGAAGCGACCGCCCGTGCCTCCGGCGGCCCGGTCGCGGAAGAAGATCCCCTCGGATTGGCGCTCACCCGCCTCCGCGGCTTCCTGGATGCGGGGGGGCGTATCGTGTTCGGAACCGGGGCGGGCTTCGCCGGACAATATGACCCCCTGACCGATCACCTTCTCCTCGAAGAGGCGGGGATTCCGTTTCCGTTCCGGCTCGCGGCGCTGACGACCGAGGCGGCGGGCCGCTTCGGATACCTTTACCTCGGAGCGATCGAGCCAGGGATGGTTGCCGACCTCGTCCTTCTCGAAGGAGACCCGGAATTGGACGCCACGGCCTTCACGCAGGTTCGAGTGGTTCTCAGGGAAGGCCGGCCCCTCTTCGTCCGGTGACGCCGAGCCCCGGTCACGCGACCCGCTCCGAGCGTCCCGCGAACCGGGGAAGTGCCGCGGGGCCCACTCTTCGGCGCCGGGCCTTCGAGCTCCTCGACGTCCCCGATCCGTCCGACCGCGCGAGCCGGGCGGTGGACATCTTCATCCTCTCCCTGATCGGGCTGAACATACTCGCCCTGATCCTCGAGACGGTCCCCTCCGTCGCGGCGGCAGGAGGCTCCGCCTTCCGCTGGTTCGAGATCATTTCCGTGGGTGTGTTCACGATCGAGTACCTCCTCCGGCTCTGGTCCTCGGTCGAGGCGCCGGGGTACGGGGCGCCGGTCGGGGGCAGGCTCCGCTACGCCTCCCGCGCGATGATGGTCGTGGACCTCCTCGCCGTCCTCCCGGCGTATTTGCCCTTTCTGGGGCTGGACTTCCGGTTCGTCCGGGCGCTCCGGCTCATGCGTGTTTTCCGCATCCTGAAAGTCGCTCGGTATTCGAACGCCCTTCAGCTCCTCGGCCGAGTTTTCATGAATCGCCGGGCCGATCTGACGCTCACTGGCGTGGCGATCGGAATCGTCCTCATCATCGCCTCGAGCGCCCTCTACTTCGTCGAGCGCCAAGCCCAGCCGGGTTCCTTCGAGAGCATCCCCGAGGCGATGTGGTGGGCGATGGTCACGCTGACCACGGTCGGGTATGGGGACGTCTATCCGGTGACCGGGCTCGGCCGCCTCCTCGGGGCGATCGTCGCTCTCGTGGGCGTCTGCGTGATCGCAATTCCCACGGGGATCATCGGAGCCGGCTTCGTGGAGGAGCTTCGCCACCCTGGAGAAAGCGGTGTCTGTCCGACCTGTGGCCGGTCCAATCCGTCGGCGGGGCCTGCCGGTGCGACGGCGATGAGTCCGCCGGCGGAACGCGAGGGCGCGTGACGGGAAGGGGCGCGACGGCGCGTAAGCGGGGATGACGATGCCGGAGCCGTCCGCCGTGAAGGTGGCGAGGACACACGCCTGGGTCGCGGGGCTCGTCGTCCTGGCCATCCTCGGGGCCACGGCGATCCTGATCTGGCGCAGCACGACCGTGCGAGGAGAGCTCCGGGTGGTGTCCGGACTCATGATGCAGGGGGACCCCGAACCCCTGAGGCTCTGGCTGTTGGAGTTTGGCGCCTGGGCACCCATCCTTTCGGTCCTCCTCTACATCCTGTCCGCGCTGATTCCCGTCCTCCCCGGCTTTGTCCTCGCGATCGCCAACGCCATGCTCTTCGGCGCGCTTTGGGGGGGGCTCCTGAGCTTCGCCTCCGCGAGCACCGCGGCCGCCGTCTGCTTCGCCCTGGCACGTTCGCTGGGGCGCCCAGGTGTGATACGGATCATCTCGAAAGAGAGCCTCGAACGGATGGACTCCTTCATGGAGCGGCGAGGGCTCCTGGCGGTCTTTCTCGGGCGGCTGATTCCCTTCATCAACCCGGACGTCCTGAGCTACGCGGCCGGGGTCACTGGCATCCGGTGGGTCCCCTTCCTGGCAGCGATGGCCGCCGGCGCGTTTCCGGCTACCGTCTTCTACTCGATCGTCGGGGCGCTCGCCCTCGACTCGACCGTGTGGGTCGTCGCCATGGTCACGGTTGCCACGATTGTCCCCCTCGCCATCCTCTGGGTCTTCCGCGAGCGGTTTCCGAGGTGAGCCGCTCCTTGTGGCGCGCCCGGTCGTCGCCGACGTTTACGCGCGCCCCGAAGCCGCCGGCCCCTGGAGCGGCGATTCCGCCCGAGAGACCTGTCCCGACCCCAACCTTGCGGCGTGAGCGGGAGGTACCATGGGAATCCGGCCGAGTGTGATTCTGATCCGCGAGTGGGAGCAGCAGATGTCGTCGAGCGGATGCTGCGGACGTCTCGAGGGGGATTTCCTGAGCCGCGGCGGGGAGCCGGTCTTCTCCCAGCGCCGCGAGGCCATGGAGTCCATGGGCTCTCTCTACCGGGCGGTCCGCGAACGCTTCGGCGACACGGTCGATCTCCAGGTCGTGGACCCGCGCTCCTGGCCGACCCTGCTCACCCTTCTCGTGAGGGACTATCGCCAGCAGGATGTCGGCTTCGGCGAGCTCCTCCACACGCTCTTCAGGCTCCCGGTGCGCGGGGTGGTCGTGAATGGGCGGCTCGTGGCGCGGAACGAGTGGCCCCCGGAGGAAGTCGTCTTCGAGGCGGTGGAAGAGGCTATTTCCGCGTGAATAACCTGATCGTCCTGAGCCTCCTGGCTCTGGCTCCGCTCATCACGATCGGAGTGCTCCTCGTCGGCTTCCGGTGGCCCGCGAAGTGGGCGATGCCGATCGGATACGCGATCGTCGTCGTGATCGCCCTCCTGGTCTGGGGGGTGGAACCGGTGGGGATCGCCGCGGCGTCGGTCGAGGGGCTCGTGATCGCGACCGGGCTCCTCTACATCATCTTCGGCGCCCTCCTCCTCCTCTCGACGCTCACGGCGAGCGGCGCCATCCGGACGATCCGGCGCGCCTTCACGCGGATCAGTCCGGATCGCCGGGTGCAGGCGATCATCGTGGGGTGGCTCTTCGGGAGCTTCATCGAGGGTGCGTCGGGCTTCGGGACGCCGGCGGCGGTGGCGGCACCCCTCATGCTCGCCCTCGGCTTTCCCGCGATGGCCGCGGTCATGGTGGGGCTCGTGATTCAGAGCACACCGGTGAGCTTCGGTGCCGTGGGAACGCCGATCCTGGTGGGCGTTTCCGGAGGGCTCACAGGAGCCCCCGCGGTGGAGGCGCGCATCGCGGAGCTCGGGCTGACCTTCCCCGAATACCTCGCCTTCATCGGGGCTCGGGTGGCGACCCTTCACACCGTCGCGGGAACACTCATCCCACTGTTCCTAGTCTGTATGTTGACCGGGTTCTTCGGGAAAAATCGCAGCTTCGGGGAAGGGCTCGGGGTCTGGAAGTTTGCGCTTTTTTCGGCCTTCGCGATGACCGTCCCCTACCTCCTCGTGGCGCTCACGTTAGGGCCTGAATTTCCCTCGCTCCTGGGCGGCCTCATCGGACTCGGCATCGTCGTCCTGGCGGCGCAGAGAGGGTTCCTCCTTCCCGAGCGCACCTGGGACTTCGCTCCCCGCGAGGAATGGGAAAAAGATTGGATGGGAAATGTGGATCCCGAGGAAGAACTCGCGGACGACGGACGGGGCATGGGAATCGGGCGTGCGTGGACGCCCTATCTCCTGGTGGCGTTTATCCTCGTCCTTACCCGGATCCCACAGCTTCCCCTCCAGCGGATCCTCTCCGGAATCACGATTTCCTGGCCGAACATTTTCGGGACGACGATCACCGGGTCCCTCCAACCGGTCTATCTCCCGGGGTTCATCTTCCTCCTCGTCGTCCTCTCGACGTACGCCGTCCACAAGATGTCGCTCTCCCAGATCGTGGAGTCGTGGAAGGTCGCCGGCGGGCAGATTCTCGGGGCGGGGGCGGCCCTCCTCTTTGCGCTCCCGCTGGTGCGCGTCTTCATCAATTCGGGGCCGGGCTTCAACGCGTCGGGGCTCGAGAGCATGCCGATCACGCTCGCACAGGGCGCGGCGGAGATCGCGGGGACGACCTGGCCCCTCTTCGGCCCCTGGATCGGCGCGCTCGGGGCCTTCATCGCTGGGAGCAACACGGTGAGCAATCTCACCTTCGCGCTCTTCCAATTCGCGACGGCGCAGAATATCGGGGCGATTCCCGAAGTCGTCGTCGCCGCGCAGGCGGTGGGAGGCGCCGCCGGAAACATGATCACCGTCCACAACGTGGTTGCGGCGGCCGCGACGGTAGGTCTCATGGGGAAGGAGGGAATCCTTCTGAGGAAGACGATCTTCCCGATGATCTACTACTGCCTCCTGACTGGAGCCCTCTCCTTCATCTGGAACAACGGGGTGGGGGCGAACGCGGGGACGGTCGTGCTCGGGCTCCTCGGCGCGGTCCTAATCGGGACCATCGCGCGGCTTCGAGGCGGGGGCGCGTCCGGGGGCGCGCGTCCCGGCCCGGCGAGATGATTGGCTGAAGTCCCGGTGCGGCCCCGGCGAGCCTCGCCGCGCCGCGCGACGGGAGTCCGCTTAACGCACTCGGTTTCCCGAGATCCAGACGGAGTGGATCTGCCGCGTGTTCAGAATATCGGCCCGCGGGTCCTCACCCAGCACCAGGAAGTCCGCCCAGGCACCGGGCGCGATCGTCCCCACTTCGCCCGCGAGCCCCATGCACCCCGCGCCGACGCCCGTGGCTGCGAGGAGAGCGGCTTCGGGCGAGATGCCGCCCTGGACCATCATTTCGAGCTCGACGTGCTCGAAGTATCCCTCCCAGCGTCCGGTCGGCGCGCCGCTGTCGGTTCCCATCGCGATCCCGACCCCTCCCTCGTGGAGAAGTCGCATGTTCTCCTGCGCGACTGGGAGCGCCTGCCGCCAGAAGGCCGCCGCGGCCCCCTCGCGCTGCTGCTGCATCAGTGTGGGTGTCAGGAAGGCGTCGAGGTCGGGGGGCGCCGCGCCCGCGAGAAAGAAGGGATCGGCGAAGAAGGCGGGGCGTTCTGCGTACGTGAAGGTGGACAGCTCGCGCGTAAAGGTCGGGACGAGGCAGACGTCCCGCTCCCGCAGGAGCGAAATGAGCTCTGCATCCACACGGCCGTCGCGGACGCTGTGCGCAACGAGCGATCCCCCCGCCCGGACGACGCCCTTGGCGTCTTCCAGCTCCCAGATATGGATCGCCACCGGAAGGCCCCGAGCCGTCGCTTCGGAGATCACCGCCCCGTAGACCTCCGGGGACATCTTCGCTCCCCCCTGGAGCCCCCCGTCCACACGGATCTTCACCCAATCCGCACCCATCTCAGCGACGCGCGCCACCTCGGTTCGTGCCTCCGCTGGAGACCCCGGAGAGAGGACGGGACCCGCGAGAAAAACACGGGCGCGATCCAGAGTGGGGCTCGCCTGCTCCTCCCGGAGCGGAAATCCCGCCGCCTCGTTCCCCCCGAGACTCACCACGGTGGTGACCCCGAAGTAGGCGTACTGGCGGAGCTGTTCGAGAATTGCCTCCCGATCGCCGCTCACGTGGCCGTGCGCGTTCACGAGGCCGGGAAGGAGCCAGAGTCCGGTGAGATCGAAGACCCATGCCTCCGCGGGAATCTCCACGTCGTCCCGTGGACCGACCGCCGCGATCACTCCGTCCCGCACCAGGACCGCCCCGTTGTCGATCACCGGACCGCCCGTCCCGTCGAAGATCCGGGCGCCCACGAAGGCCTGGACGCCGGTGTCGGCGGGCGAAGGGAGTGCGCTCGGATGGGCCGCCGGTGCCAGGCGAGGCGCGCCATCCACCGCCGCGACGGCGACCCCGGACGCAATGGCGACGGCAAGGAAGAGGACGTGGCGGGTGCGTGACTTCATGAGTCGTTCACTCAGCTCGACAGGAATTCCGAAAGCGCGGCAAAGGTCTCCTCCGGATTCGCCTCGGGGAACCAGTGCCCGCCGGGGATCGCCGCGCCGCGCACATCCGTTCCCCGCTCCCGCCAGATCGCGAGAACGTCGTAGAGCCGTGCCATCGCCCCGCTCGCTCCCCAAAGAGCGAAAAGGGGACAGTGGATCCGCCGGTCGAGGTCGGCTTCGTCGTGAACGAGGTCGATTCCGGCTCCGGCCCGATAGTCCTCGCACATCGCGTGCAACGAGGCCGGGTCGCTGAAGGCACGGAGGTATCCAGCATAGACCTCGTCCGGAATCGCCCCTCCTACCAGGCCGCCGAAGAGCGTGCTCCGGAGGACGAAGTCCGCGTTGCTTCCGTAGAGGGTCTCCGGCACGGGCGCTCGCTGGATCAGGAAAAACCAGTGGTAATACGAGGTCGCGAATTCCTTCGTGACGTTCCGATAGAGGTGGAGCGTGGGCACGATGTCCAACACCGCTACACGTTCCACCCGGTCCGGATAGTCGAGGGTGAGGCGGTGCGCCACCCGTCCGCCCCGGTCGTGACCGACGAGGGCGAAACGGTCGAACCCGAGCTTCTCCATCACCTCGACCTGATCGCGTGCCATCGCGCGCTTGGAATAGCCGAGGTGCTCCTCGCCGTCCGGCGGGACGCTGCTCGATCCATATCCGCGCAGATCCGTCGCGACCACGGTGAAGCGCTCCGCCAGCCGAGGGGCGATGTGGTGCCACTCGAGGTGCGATTGCGGATACCCGTGGAGGAGGAGGAGCGGGGGCCCACTTCCACCGACCACTCCGGCGATCGTCGCCTCGCTCGTCTCGATCCGGATCTCTTCGAACCCGGGGAAGAGGTCGAGGGTCGGCCGCCGCGGGAACGCGCCGGGCGGGATGGCTATTTGACCGGGCTTCGCGGAAGAAACCGAGGATGCGCTGGTGGAAAGAGCGCCGACCGCCACGGGGCTCACCGCGGAGCCGACGAGGAGGGCAAGTGAGGTTCCCAGAAAGTGGCGGCGGTCCGTCTCGCCGCCGGAGGCTGCGACTTCGTTGTCATCCGGAACCATGTCCTCTCCCGGTTTCGCCGGCGGGGAGGCCGGGCCTTTCGACGCACCCTTAGGGAAGACCTTCCCAAAGTATGGGGGCGGGCGCCGTGCGCGTCACTCTCCTCGTCAGGCCCGGAGCGTGCGGATTCCATTCAGGATGACGGCGAGGCTCGAACCCATGTCGGCCACCACCGCCATCCAGAGCGAAGCGTGCCCGAGTCCTCCGAGCGCGACGAAGGCGACCTTTACGGCCAGGGCGAAGGCGATGTTCGCCCGGATGATGCGGGAGGCTTTGCGTCCCAGCCGGAACGCTTCGGGAATGCGGGCGAGATCGTCCTCCATGAGGGCGACGTCGGCCGTATCGAGCGCGACCGCGGTCCCCTCGGCCCCCATCGCCATCCCAACGTCGGCTGCCGCGAGCGCCGGCGCGTCGTTCACGCCGTCGCCGACCATGAGGACGGCTCCATGCCGAGCCCTCAATTCGTTGATCCAGGCGACTTTTTCCTCGGGGAGGAGGTCCCCGCGCCACTCGTCGAATCCGGGCGCGGCGCGACTTTCGCCGCGGACCGCTACCTCAACGGCTTGCGCCCGGTCCCCGCTCATGAGAACGATGTGCCGAACTCCCTCGCTCCGGAGCGAAGCCAGGAGGGCGTCCACACCCGGCCGGGGATGGTCGAGGAGGACGAGCGCACCGCGTGCTCGGACTTCTTCGCCTTCGCCGTCGCTCCACCCGACGAGCACCACCGTCTCTCCTTGCTCCTCCATCTCTTCTACCCGTCGTTCGGCGGTTTCGTCCATCACGCCTTCCTCGCGGAAGAGGCGGGGACTCCCGAGGAGGACGAGTCGTCCATCGACCTTGGCGCGAGCCCCGCGGCCCGGAAGGGCGGTCATCTCCACTCCGCCCCGGATCGGAATCTCCGCTTCGCGTGCCACCTCCATGATGGCGCGCGCGATCGGGTGCTCACTCCGGCTCTCCGCTCCGGCCGCCATCCGGAGGAGCTCCTCCCGCGACGTCCCGTCCCACCCAAGCACCCGCGAGACGCGCGGGCTCCCCTCCGTCAGTGTTCCGGTCTTGTCGAGCGCGACGACTCGCGTCCTTCCCAGGACTTCCAGGTGGATCCCGCTCTTCACGAGGATTCCGCGCCGGGCGGCCCCCGTCAGGGCGCTCACCACCGTGACTGGGGTCGAGATCACGAGCGCGCAGGGGCAGGCGACCACGACGAGGACCAGCGCCCGGTAACCCCAGTCCGCCCAGGGACCCATCCCGAGGAGGGGAGGGACGACGGCGACACCGAGCGCTCCGGCCATGACGAGCGGCGTATAGAGGCGTGCGAAGCGGTCCACGAACGCCTCCGCCGCGCTCTTTCGAGACCGGGCGTCTTCGATGCTCTTCAGAATGCGACCGAAGGCGGATTCGGCCGCGGGGTGGTCGCACCGGATCTCGAGCGCCCCGCTCCCGTTCACGGATCCCCCGAAGACGTGGTCCTCCGGGAACTTCGAATGGGGGATGGACTCGCCGGTGATCGCCGAGGCATCCACTTCGGACGAGCCGCTTAAGACGGTGCCGTCCACCGGGATGCGCTCCCCGGGGCGGACGAGGATCACTTCACCGACGCGAACCGCCTCCACGGGGACCCGAACCTGGTGGTCGTGCCGGAGAACCGTCGCCTCGACGGGGGCGAGATCCATGAGGGAGCGGACTTCGGTGCGGGCCCGGCTGAGCGTGCGATGTTCTAGTTCCCTCGCCACGGCGAAGAGGAAGAGCACGGCCCCCGCCTCGACGTATTCTCCGATCCCCAAGGCGCCCAGCGCCGCGACCGCCATGAGAACGTGCATGTCAAGGAGCCCCCGCCGAGCGGCGGCCAGGGCGCCGGGGAGGATGCTCCACCCGGCCGCGCACACCGTCGCGCCGGCGAGGATCGCGACCATCGCCTCGGAGTCGCCGAGAAGCGTCGCGAGAATGGTGAGGATCCAGAGTGCGCCCCCGATCGCGACGTGTGCGGGAACGGTGCTCGCGAGGGCGCGAAGGCGGGAGCCCCCGGTTGCCGCCTCGACCGCCTCCCCTTCACCCACCGCCGAAGCCCGCGTGGGAGCGCCGTAACCCAGCCCATCGAGCTCCTTCCGGATCCGGACCGTGGTGACCCGCTGGGGATCGAACCCGACCCGCACCTGCTGGGCCACGATGTCCGCGTCCACCGCGACGACTCCGTCGAGGGTGCCGAGCACACGTGTGGCCGTGGAGGCGCAGCTGGGGCAGTCCATCCCCTCCGCGGGGAAAAGCCGCTCTTCGACGGCCACTGAGGTCTCGTGCCCCGCCGGGGTCGCCACGACTCCACCTGGAGGCTCGGGAACGGTCCTGGACTCGGAAACGGCCATGTTCCTTGGCAAGAGGGGCCGGGGTTCCAACGGCCTCGCCTGAGGGTAGATCGGCTCGAACGATCTGCTTACCCCGAACGCGTTCCGGGGCTCCGTCCCGGGGGAGGGGTGGCGGGTTGACAGCCACGGGGGGAGGCGAGTAGCCTCCGGCCTTCCCCGCCCGACTCCCCACGCGGCCGGATCACGGCGTCCCGAGGGGTTGGGCGCTTCTACTTTGGCCGCACGGGGTCCATGAGCGACGTCGAGCTCCGCGTGGAGCGTTTCCACGACCTCACCCTTCCCTCCGGGCTCGAGCTCGAGGTGGTGGATCAGGCGTATCGCCTCGACGGGCGCCCGGATCCGGACGGGGGGAACGTCGTCCTCGTCTTCCACTCGCTCACGGGCGGGCCCGAGCCCCGCGACTGGTGGCCGGACTTGGTTCGTCCCGGGGGGGTGCTCGATCCCGCCCGCTGGGCCCTCCTGACCCCGAATCTCCTCGGCTCCTGTTACGGAACCTGGGCCCAGGGCGCGGGGAGCGTCGAAGAGGCGCCGGCGCCTCCCGAAGAGGGCATTCCCGCTGGGCTGAAGGGGGGGCTGGGGCCCGTGTTCCGGCCTGCCGGCCTTCAGGGAATGGAAGTGAGCGTGCGCGACATGGTCGCGCTCACCGCCCTCCTTCTGGATCGGCTGAACCTCCCGGGAGTCCGCCTCGCGACGGGTGGATCACTCGGCGGAATGGCGGCCCTCGAGTGGGCCGCGAGTTTCCCGGACCGCGCCCGTGCCGCGGTGGTCTTCGCGGCGCCGGCCGCGCACACGGCCCAGGCGATCGGATTTTCGCGTATCCAGAAGGCGCTCCTTAGGCTCGGCGCCCCGGTGGAGGGGCTCGAGCTCGCCCGCGAGGCCGCCATGCTCACTTACCGGACCGCGAGCGAGTTCGAGCGCCGGTTCGGCCGGGAGCGACGCGAAGACGGGGTCTTCCAGATGGAGTCGTACCTGGCGCGCCAGGGAAGAAAGCTCGGGGAGCGCTTCGATCCGGAGAGTTATCGAATCCTGACGAACGCCATGGACGGGCACGACGTCGGGGCCGGGCGGGGCGGCGTCGCACCGGCGCTGGCGCGGTTCTCGGGTCGCCTCACGGGTGTCGGCATCCCCGGCGACCTCCTTTATGCGACCGAGGATGTCCGGCGATGGACGGACGCGGTGGACGCCCAATACCGCGAAATCCTCTCGGATCGCGGACACGACGCCTTCATCCTGGAAGAGGATCAGGCGGGGCAAATCCTGATGGAGGCCCTCGCCGACTGAGGTCGAGAGGTCATCCGGGGTCGGCCCTCG
>JBBEBG010000007.1:0-34199 GCA_040882465.1 Gemmatimonadota bacterium | reverse complement strand
TAAGGAGGGGCCGCCCTTCCCTTTCAGCCTGGCTGATTTGACGGCGCTCTTTGCGGAGGGCTACGACATCGTTGAAGATTATGTGCCGGATGTGGCCTTCCCCGGTCGCGAGGGCCGCGATCGGTCGGCACCGGCCTGGCGGCGTCCCACCTCGCGTATTGAAGCCTTTCTGGTGCCTCAGCCCCCCGTGCGCGGCACGGCCCGTCGCTCGCCGTCGCTCGAGCTCCCGCCCGTGGAGGGCGTCCCCCGGCTTCCGCCACTTCCGCTCGACCCTGAGCTGGGCGCCGCGCTTCCGGAGCTTCGTGGCTCCGAGCGCGTCGTCGAGCCCGAGTTGGAGGGACGCTGGTTCGCCCGCCGCTGAGGCGAGGGCGACACGCTCTGAGAAGCCCCGCCACCCGAAGGCGCGATTTCGATCACGCCCCGGTTCCGGCTGAGGACCGAACTCCGTTCCTCGACGACCGGGGGTCCGACCACGATCACCCGCGGGTAGTCGTAATACCCGAAGCCGTAGCCGCGTCCATATCCGTAAGGGCTGAAGGGATCCCAGTACGAGTCGTAATAGCCGTATCCGAAGCTGAAGGGAGAGTAACCGTACCCCCGGGGCCGGGACGGCCAGGGGGCGACTCCGCGAACGACCTGCTGCCTGGTTGCTGCCCCTTCGGGGGCGGCGCGGAGCGCGAGCTCGTTCCCCTCGCTTCCGCCCAGGACCGTGAATCGCTCGGGGTAGGTCACCGCAACCATCACATCGAGGACTTCTCCGGGGACACCGCGCACCGCGAGCTCCCGCAATAGTTCCGCGTCGAGGTCGAAGGGCTCGCCCCGTTCGATCACGAGGGCACCCGCCACGGAAGGTCCGGTCCGTTCCACCAGCTCGGCGATCGCGTCCGGCGAAAGCGCCGCTCCAGCCCGCCCGCGTGCCGTGACCACGGCGAGTCCGCCGCCGGCCGTCGGATCGGCGACGCCGAGCTCGGCGAGCTGGGCTTCCGCCGCCGGCGCGAAGGTGCGGATCCCCACGAGCGGCTCCGCGTCGCCCGCCCGAACGGCCTGGATCTCGACCCATCCGAACCCGTCGGGAAGGATGGCGAGGGTGCCCGTCGTGGAGCGCGCCACGACCGACCCGCACGACATCTCCGATTCGAGCAAGACGCGCGCGCCATCGGAAGACCAGCGCGCGGACTGAGTCCCGACGCATCCGTCCTCTTCGATCGCGACCGGATTGCCGTCCGCCCGCATCTCCTCACGGGTGACCAGCGTCCCTTCCGCGTACGTTTCGATCTGAACACCCGCGGCCGTGTCGAGGGGGCGGACGCAGACCAGATACGACTCCGTCGCGGACTCCGCGGTCATGGCCGCGCCGTCCCAGCAGCCGATCCAGGGAAGCCAGCGCGCGTCGGCGCCCGAGACCCCGACCTGAGCCGAGGCCGGGTGAGCCGCGCCCGCGAGCGCGAACACTCCGAGCAGTCCCATCATCGAGCGTCGCATGATTCGCTCCCGTCAGAGTCGGTACTGGATTCCAAAGGAAAACCGGCCTCCCGCGAGGTCCAGTGGATTCACGAAGTCGTCGAAATCCTCGCCGAGGTCATGGCTCCCCCACTGATAGCGCCCTTCCAACGCGAGCGCTATACGCGGCGCCAGGCCATACTCGAACCCGGCCGCCACGTAAGGGAACGCCGTGTTCCCCTTCGATTCGAAGCGCTGCGTGCTGATCGTTTCGTTCACTTCGTCCACGAAATCGCCTTCCAGCCGCAGGTTGTACGCCATGAGTCCAGCCCCTGCACCCAGGTAGCCGTTCCACTCGCGCGGAACCCAGATGAAGCGACCGAGCTGGTCGCCCCTGTCCCACAGGTACCACCGGATCCCGGCGGAGACGGCCGGACCATGGCGGAGCCGTGTCGTCTGGAGAATCGGAATTCTGGTCGTTTCACCGCCGGGTCCGTCGATCTCCTCGTCCCAGTCGCGGTACTGTGAGTCGAGGGTGACACGGCTTCCGTCGAGGCTCAGCGAGATCTCCGCTCGGTTTCCGATCCAGGCTCCCACCTCGAGGCCGACCGACACGCCTCGGTAGTCGGAGCGGTCCAGAGTGAACCGCTCGGTCGTGAAGTCGTAGAGGTCGCTGTCGGCGCGGTGCAGGAACATTCCCCCGCGCACCCCGAGGCTGACCCGAGGGCGCTCGAAGAGGAAACCGTCTTCACTCTCCGGCGACGCCTGCGCGCCGAGCGCGCCGTGGGAAACGACGAGGAGGAGACCGGCGACGGGGATCGCGCGGAAGAGACCGGCAGCTAGTTTCACGGGAGTACCTCCGGGCCGGCGAGACCGTCGCCCACGAGTGCGGCACCCGACCGCCGCGGATCGAAGATCTCGCCAGTTTTCCTACGTTGGGGGTCCCCCCGAGGTTCCCTCTAGTGGTGTGTCCCCGACGTCTCTTGGCATTCGGCTCCGCCTGGAAGTCGTCCTGCGTCGTTGCTCGTCGTCGCCGTAGCGTTGCTACGACTCCTCCTCGCGCCTAGCATTACGACCTCCATCCGTACCCTCGGTGCTACAAGAGACGTCGGGGACGCACCACTAGAAGCCGCCGCCCTGCACCCCGCTCAGAAAAGCGGAAAGCTCGTCCAGGCGGCTGCGAAGGGACTCCGTCTCGGGATCGATGGCCACCATCGCGACGAGGAGCTCCGCCTCGAAGCTGTCGATGCGGGTCCTCACGCCCGTCTGCTGGAGGACGATTTCCTGCGCTGCTCGGAGGTCCGACTGGAGGTTGTTCGCCTCCGTGATCAGTTGGCCCAACTTCTCCATGTCCTGGTCCTGTTGCGCCGAAAACGCTTCTGTCTCGATCGCGTCCAGGCGGGCCATCTTTTGTTCTGCCTGCGGATGGGATTCGATCAGGGCGGACATGATCATCTCGTTGATCTCCACCTCGCGAGTCTGGAGCCCCTCGTTCGCGGCGAACGCCTGATTGTAGATGTCCGTATACCGTCGTGCCTTGTCCTGGTACTCGGCCATCAGCAACTGGACCGAGTCCGGGGCGGGCTGGACGTCCATCGGCGCCGGCACGGCCTGTTGGCCGAGGCCGATCCGGGGGAGGAAAACGAAGCCGAGCAAGACCGAAGAAGCCGCCAGGCGCACCGTCGCGCGAGTCGGTGGGCGGAAAAACGGGCGCATGGAGACTCTAATCCTTCGGGGGAAGTGTACCGGGCCTTGCCGCCTCCTACAGAGGAGCGCTTCAGGTGTTCCCGGCGGTCTCCGCCAGCCACTCGGAATCGTACCACTCCAAGAAGTCTTCCGCGGCGGCTTCCGAATAAAGGACCGGGTGGCCACCCCTCAGCCGAATCCATTCGGCGTCTTCGACGTTGAAGGCACGCACCAGGACCGGCACGTCCCGCGCCATTTGGAGGAGGGGGCCGTTGTCGTCGCGACGGCGGATCGTGGAGATGACGACCTTCGCCCGGTCGGCGCCGAGTTCCCGGAGGAGCCGGGCATCGGAGATGTCTCCTCGCAGCGCCCGGATCCCCATCTCGGCCAGCCACGAGACCCTCTTCGGATCGTCGTCGGCCACGACGAGCTCTTCCGGTGAGATCAGGAGTGTCTCCATGAGGAGCTGTCCGTGCCGCCCGGACCCGAGGAGCAAGACATGTCCCTCGGGACTCCTCTCGAGCTTCGGTCGGTCGCGGAAGGGATGCACCTTCATGAGCGCCCAGGTCGCCCGGTCGGAGGCCAGGAACGGGGTCACCATCATGGTCGCGATCGTCACGAGGGTGATGATCGTGAAGACGCCGGGCGCCAGGTGGCCCATCACGAGCCCCTGGAGTGCAACGACGAGGGAGAACTCGCTCGTCTGGGAGAGAAGGAGACCGCTCGCGAGCGCGGGCCTGGCGGAAAAGCCGGCCCGCTCCGCCACCAGGGCGACGAGCGGTGGCGTGACGAGCACCACGAGGAGGAAAAAGACGAGGGCCTGTCCCAGCTCGATCGCCGTGGGGAGGGGGATGGCGGCCCCGAGCGCCGCGAAGAAAATTGCGTGAAAGAAGTCTCCGAGGGAGCTCACCTGACCGCGCACGAGGGCGGAGGACGGAAACCCCGAAAGGACCACGCCCGCGAGGAAGGCGCCCGACACGAGAGGGAGCCCCACGAAGTCGGCGATCCCGATGAACACCACGAGTGTGGAGAGCGTGATGAGGAGGAGTGTCTCCTCGTCGAACGCGAACCGCTCCAGGATGCGGGGCACGACCCAACGGAGGAGGGCGCCGGCGAGTGCCATCATCCCCAGGCTTGCCGCGACGCCCTGCGCGATCGCCACTCCTCCGTCGGGAATCCGGACGACGATGGGGATGAAAAGAATGATGAGGAGGTCCTGGAGAAGGAGGACCCCGGTCACCAGGCGTCCCATCGGCTCGTAGAGGAGCCCCCGTTCGCGGAGAAGCTGGACCACGACGAGGGTCGAGGAGGCCGTGAGGGCGAGCGCGAGGTAGGCGGCCGTCTCCGGTGCGAACCCGAGGGCGAGCGCCACCCCGAGCCCCAGAGCACCGAGGACCACGAATTGGATCGAACCGACCTGGAGCGCCGTCTGTCCCCATGACCGGAGTCTCCCCGGGCTCAACTCGATTCCCGCAACGAAGACGAGGATCGCGACGCCGAGGGTGAGCACGTCGCTCAGGAACTCCGTGTCGAGAGGGACGAGCGAAGACGCGGCGAGTCCCGCGAGGATGAGGACGGGGATCGCCGGAATTCCTGCGAGCCGCGCGCCCCCGTAACCCACAGAGGCGGCGAGGAGAAGGACGGTGAGGGCGGTCATGTGCCCAGGACGCCAACCCGGCGCAGCTCCTCGATGATTCGGGTGACGCCGGACTCGCGAGAATTCATGAAGTGGGCCACCCCGAGCCCCTCCATATCCCGCTCGGCGGCCTGATCCAGGGCATGAATCACCGCGGGAATTCCGAAGCGCGCTGCCCGGTACGCGAGGAGGCGGTTCACATCCTCGATGTGGAGGGCCGACACGACGAGTTTGGCCTCGTGGATCCCGGCTTCCTCCAGGACCGAAAGGTATTCGGCGTTTCCAAGGAAGGTGGCCGCGGGAAGGTCCCGCAACTTCTCGAGATCCGTATCGACGGCGAGGACCCGCTCCCCTCGCTCGGTGAGGAGCTCGACCAAGCGGCGCCCCAGCGTGTTCATTCCTACGACGATGACGTGATCGCGGAGCCCCACCTGCTCCGCGGAGTCGGGTTCAACGGATCCGTGTCGGCCTCCCGTCAAGAGAGGAACCAGGCCCTTCCGTGAGAGTGCGTTCACGACCCTGTCGCCGCCCGCGATGGACAGTGATGAGACCCCCATGGTCAAGAGGCCCACGGCGCCCACCACCGCGATGAGCGACTCGCTCGCGAGGCCGCGCTCAAGCGCGAGCGCGCCCAGAATGAAGGAGAACTCGGAAGTCTGGCCGAGCGTGAGTCCCACGCGCAGCGCGCTTCGCGGCGATTCCCCGAGTGTGCGCACGATCCACGCGATGAGCGGCGGCTTGAAAAAGAGGGTGAATCCCGCAGCCGCCACGACGAGTGGCCAGAAGGCCAGCGCCTCACCCAGCTGCATCTGGATGCCGAGCGAGACGAAAAAGATGGCGACGAAAAAGTTCATCAGGGGATGGACCCGCCTGCGCAGCTCCCGGCTGTAAGGAAGCTGAGCCAACGAGACTCCGGCGATGAAGGCACCGAGCTCGAGTGAGAGTTCGAGGAGCTCCGACCCCAACACCAGGAGGAAACACCAGGACAGGCTCCAGGCGAGGAGCGCCGGCTGGGACCGCGCGATCGTTCCGAAGAGCGTCGGGAGGACGCGCCAGGCGAGGATTGCCGCGGCCCCGAATAAGAGCCCCATCCCCACGAAGGCTCGGACGAGCCCCGCAAGAAGCACCCCTCCCTCGAGTCCACCCGCACCCTCCAATCCTCCAGACCCCGCCGCGCCACCCGCACCCTCCATCCCGGCGACGAAGGTGAGCACCAGGACCACCGCGAGATCCTGGACGAGGAGGATTCCGACCGCGATCTGGCCGTATCGCGAGTTCAGTGCATGCTGCTGGTCCAGGAGCTTCACGACCACGACCGTGGACGAAAAGGTCAGCGCCACCGCGATAAAGAGGACATCTCCCCCCCGAAGCCCGAGAGCCAGGGCGAGTCCGGCGATGATCGCTCCCGTGAGGACGATCTGTACGACCCCCGCGGTGATCGCGAGGCGTCCGACCTCACGGACCTTGTTGAGCGAGATCTCGAGCCCCACCAGGAAGAGGAGGAGAATGATCCCCACCTCGGCGATCAGGTCCATGGCGGGGCTCAACGTGACGAGATGGAATCCAGGTCCGATGAGGAGCCCGGCGATGATGTATGCGATGATGGAGGGGAGCCCGAACGGTCGTGCGAGGAGGGCGAGGGTGGTCGCTCCGAGGACGAGGAAACCCAGGTCTCTCAGCAGGATTGTGTCGATCAACGGGCCGAGCCTTCGGGGGTGGAGCGGAAAGGCCGCGGCGAGGGTCCCGCCGACCTCTCCGGGAGGACCCGGATCTCCCCCCGATGTTCCCGTGGGGATGGGGCTGGGAGCCGCGCCCCTCGCGGATTATTGGCCCCTCGGGGATGCGTGCTATATTCGGTGCCCGACCCACCTTTCTACGGATCTCCCGGCCATGCAGCCTCCCCACACGTCAGCGAGCTCCGGGGTCGGGCCCCACCGAGCATCGCTCGACGTCGTCGAGGCAGGCGCGGTCGAGTTCCTTGCGCTTTTCGCGGGGGAGCCTCGGGGCTTCTGGGGTGGCCCTGATGGGTGGGTCGCTTGGGCCGGTGCGAGCGCTTGCTTCGAGGTCTCGGGAGGGAAGGGGGACCGATTCGATCGGATTCGAGAAGGGTCGCGCCGGGTCCTGGGCGAGATGGGATGGGCTGCGAGAGGCGCGGGATCGGAGCCGAGCCCACGTTTTTTCGGTGGCTTCGCCTTCGCGGATACCGATCCCACGGAGACCGCCTGGTCGGATTTTCCTTCGGCCGCCTTCCACCTTCCGCGCATCCTCCTGGAAGGGAACGACGCCGAGGCTCGCCTCGTTTCCTACGAAGACGAGCCGGGCCTCGCGCGGGTCGCCGCGATTCTGGCGGCAGGTGTGCGCCGCGGCGAAAGACCCTCCCTCCCGAACCGGGGCGATTTCGTGCCCGGGTCCTCGGCGGAGGACGGAAGCGATGCCCCGCCGCGCAACCGGTGGCGGACGGGGATCGAAGGAATCCTTGCGGCGATCGCGGAAGGACGCGTGCAAAAGGCCGTGCTCGCCCGCTTTCTCGACTTGAGCCTCGCCCGCCCCGCGAATCCGCTCGCGAGTCTTCGTTTCCTCCGGGAAGAGAACCGGCGGGCGCACGTCTTCTACCTCGAGCCGCGACCGGGCCGCGTGTTCCTGGGGGCGGCCCCCGAGCTTCTCGCGCGGCTGCGGGGGGATTCCTTCGAGGCGACCGCGGTGGCGGGATCGGTTCCGCGGGAGTCGGACGGGGAAGCGGACCGCGCCCGCGTGCGGCAGCTCCTCGAGAGCGCGAAGGACCGCGCGGAGCACGCGCTCACCGCGGAAGAGATGGTCGAGGTCCTCGGCCCCTTCCTCGAGGAAATGGAGGTCGAAGCGGAGCCCCGCGTCCTCTCTCTCTCTCGCATCCATCACCTGGAGACAACGATCCGGGGTAGGGCGCACGAAGGAGAAGACATCCTCTCCCTGGTGGAGGCGCTCCATCCGACTCCAGCGGTTTGCGGCCGGCCGCGCGGAGAGGCGCTCTCCCTGATCCGGGGGGCGGAGCCCTTCGAACGGGGCTGGTATGCGGGCCCCGTGGGATGGTTCGATGCCGAGGGCGATGGCGATTTCGTCCCCGCCCTCCGTTCCGCGGTGGGAAGCGGGCGAGCATGGCGGCTTTTCGCCGGCGCGGGCATCGTCGCGGGATCGGACCCGGACGGCGAGTGGGAGGAGACGGCCCTCAAGTTCGAGCCGGCGCTCCGCGCGCTCAGGGCCGGGGCGAGCGATTCGACGGAGGGGGTTTGAGGGCGCGCAACCGGAATGAGCTCTGGGGAACCGTCCTCGTGGACGAGCTCGCGCGCGCCGGAATCCGGCACCTCGTCGTTTCTCCCGGGTCCCGGTCGGCGCCGGTTGTCCTCGCGGCGGCGGCGGACGATCGGATCCGCATTCACGTCCAGGCGGACGAGCGAAGCGCGGGCTTCGTGGCCCTCGGCGCGGGGAAGGGGACGGGCGCACCCGCGGCCGTCCTCACCACTTCGGGGACCGCCGTCGCGAATCTCCTTCCGGCGGTCGTCGAGGCGGCGCAGGCCGAGACCCCGCTCCTCGTCCTGACCGCCGACCGACCGCCTCGCCTCCGCGGCGCCGACGCGAATCAGACGATCGACCAGGTGAAGATCTTCGGAGGGTATGTCCGCCTCTTCGAGGAGCTCATCGCGGGTGAAGCGACCGAGGCCTCTCTCCGTCACCTTCGCTCGGTCGTGTCGCGGGCGGTCGCGGCCGCGCTCGGGGATCCGGCCGGCCCGGCGCACCTGAATCTCTGCTTCGACAAGCCGCTCGAGCCGACACCGGTCGAGGACGGGCTTCCGGATGCGCTCGCCGCCAGGGAGACTCCGGCTTCTCGGGGAAGGGAAGAAGGCGCGCCCTGGACGTACGTCCACCGCCGGCGGGCGAAACACGACGACTCCGCGATCGAGGAGGTCGCCGCCGCGGTGGAGCGGGCGGAGCGTCCGCTCCTCGTGGCCGGCGTTCTTCCGCGGCCCTGGGAAGCGGGTCCGGCGCTCCGCCGCCTCGCGAGCGCGTCTGGCGTTCCCCTCCTCGCCGACCCCCTCTCGGGAGCCCGTTATCCGCCGGCGGTCGCCGAGGCCGGACCCAAGGCCCCCGTCGTCGGAGGTTACGACCTCGGGCTTCGGGACGCGGCAGTGCGGGAGTGGCTCCGTCCGGATCTGATCCTCAGGATGGGCGCCGCGCCGACCTCGAGCGTTCTCGGCGACTGGCTCACTGCCTTGCCGGACGTTCCGCAGTTCGTGGTGGACGGGGGAGGGCGGTGGAAGGATCATGGCGCCGCCGCGAACGAGATGATCCCCGCGGACCCGGCCGGCTTCGCGGCGGCGCTCGCCGAACGCGTTCCGTCAAAGCGAAACGGTGCCGCCTGGCTCGATCGGTGGCTCACGGTCGAAGGGAAGGTGCGCGCGGGAATCGAGGGTGCGCTCGAGGCGAGCGGGGGCCTGGAGGCGGAGCTCTTCGAGGGGGTGATCGTCGCGGAGGTCGCCCGCCTGATCCCGTCCGACGATCTTCTCTTCGTGTCGAGCTCGATGCCGGTCCGGGATTTGGACGCCTTCGTTCCGCACCGCGGCTCGCCGCTCGCGACGCTCGGGAATAGGGGCGCGAGCGGGATAGACGGGATCGTCTCGACCGCCGCGGGAATCTCGCTCACGACGGGACGAAGGGTCGTGGCGCTCGTCGGAGACCTCGCCCTTCTCCACGATTCGAATGGACTCGCTTCGCTCCGCGATCCGGAACTACGCGTGATCGTCGTCGCGATCAACAACGACGGGGGTGGGATCTTCCACTTCCTTCCGGTCCGCGACTTCGAGCCAGCCTTCACCCCTTATTTCGCGACCCCCCATGACCGTGATTTCGCACGCCTCGCGGCCTTCCATGGAATCCCACATTCGCGTGCCGACGCGCGAGGCGAGGGGTCGCTCGCCCAGATCGCCGTGGGATTCGAGCATGCACTCGAGGAGCCCGGAAGCGCGATCTTCGAGATTCGCACCGATCGGGAAGTGAACCGGCGTCGAAGGGCCGAGGTGGTGGATCGAATCGCCGCCGCCGCGGCCGGCGCCCTGACGAAAGGGAAGCGATGAGCGCACCGAACTGGAAGGAAGCGAAGAGCTACACGGACATCACCTTTCACAAATGCGACGGGGTCGCCCGGATCGCCTTCAACCGCCCCGAGGTGAGGAACGCTTTCCGTCCGGAGACACTCACCGAGCTGCAGGGGGCCTTTCGCGACGCCGCCGAGGACACCTCGATCGGCGTCGTCCTCTTCACGGGGAACGGCCCCACCGCGGACGGGAAATACGCCTTCAGCTCGGGAGGGGACCAACGCGTTCGCGGGGACGCCGGCTACGTCGGCGGCGACGGGGTCCCGCGCCTCAATGTGCTCGAGCTCCAGCGCTACATCCGGAGCATGCCGAAGCCTGTCATCGCATTGGTCGCCGGATACGCGATCGGAGGCGGGCATGTGCTTCACGTGATCTGCGATCTCACCATCGCCGCGGAGAATGCGATTTTCGGGCAGACCGGGCCCAAGGTCGGGAGTTTCGACGGAGGCTTCGGGACCTCCTACCTCGCGAGCATCGTGGGGCAAAAGAGGGCCCGCGAGATCTGGTACCTCTGCCGCCAGTACTCCGCCGCCGAGGCCCTTCAGATGGGGCTCGTGAATGCCGTGGTTCCGGTGGAGCGACTCGAGGAAGAGGGATGGAAGTGGGCGCAGGAAATCCTCGACAAGAGCCCTCTCGCCATCCGGCTCCTCAAGAGCTCCTTTAATGCCGCCGTGGACGGACAGGCTGGAATTCAGGAGCTCGCTGGGAACGCGACCCTCCTCTTCTACATGTCCGAGCAGGCGAAGGACGCGAAGAATGCCTTCCTGAAGAAGGAGAAGCCCGACTTCAGGAAGTATCCCTGGCTTCCCTGGTGAGCCGCGCGGTGCACATGCGCGCGCGCCGTCCTCTCCGTGTCGAGAACTCCTAGCACCCTCGGGGCCTGGGTCCTCGCGATCCGCCCGAAGACCCTCCCCGCGGCGGGCGCCCCGGTCGTCCTCGCCACGGGGATCGCGGCGTCTCGCGACGTGATGTCGCTCCTCCCCGCTTCGGCCGCGCTGGTGGGGGCGCTCCTCATCCAAATCGCGACGAACCTCGCGAACGACTATTTCGATCATCGGAAGGGGACCGATACGGAGGAGCGCCTCGGTCCGATCCGCGTGGTTCAGGCCGGGCTTCTTTCGCCCGAGGCGGTCTTCCGGGCAACGCTCTGGGTCCTCGCTGCGGCCACACTCGTGGGGGCCTATCTCGTCTGGGTCGGCGGAATTCCCATCCTCGCGACCGGGCTCCTCTCCCTCGTCTGCGCTCTCGCCTATTCGGGGGGACCCTTCCCGCTCGCGTCGCATGGCCTGGGCGACCTCTTCGTCTTCGTTTTTTTCGGGCTCGTCGCGGTCGGGGGGAGTTATTGGGTCCAGGCGCTCGATTTCACCGGGGATCTCCTCGTCGCCGGCGCGGGGATCGGGGCCCTCACGACGGCCATCCTGGTGGTGAACAACCTGCGGGACATTCCGACGGACGCGCGTGCCGGAAGGCGCACGCTCGCGGTGCGGTTGGGAAGGAAGGGGAGTCAGGTGGAGTACACCGCGCTCCTCGTGACGGCGGCCGCCGCCCCGATCGTCGGTGTCTTCTTCTTCGACTGGTCGCCCTGGACACTTGTCGGACTCGTCGCCTTCGCCCGTGCCTTCGCGCCGGCGTCGGCCGTCTGGTCCTTCGACGATCCCCGCGAGCTCAACCCCGCCCTCGGAGGGACCGCCCGCGTGGTAGCCTGGTACGGGGGACTCATGGCGGTCGGGTTCCTCCTCGGTGCCGCCGGAGGATGATCGTGGACTTTCTTCTCAGGGCCGCGCGTCTCACCCCGGAAGCCCCGGCGGTCTTCGGGCTTCCGGATCCGGAGGGCGGGGAGACCCCGATCTGGACGTACCACGAGCTCGATCAGTGGGCGGACACCGTGGCCCGAGCGCTGGTGGTGGCCGGCGTGGGACCGGGGGAGCGAGTCGCGATGCGCCTTCCTCCCTGTCCCGAAACTGTCGTCCTCCTCCATGCGGTGGCGCGGGCGGGCGCCGTTCTGGTTCCGATGAACGCGGGCTGGACCGAGGCCGAGGTCGCGCGTGCGCTTCAGGCCGTGGGTCGCCCCGCCCTCTTCGTCTCGACGATGGGAGAGGTCGTCGAATGGGATGGGGAAGGTCCGGCGCATCCGCTGGAGGACCTCGAACGACTCCCGCAGCCGCGTCTCTCCGGCCCCGCCGTCCTCGTCCTCACTTCGGGGACGACGGGCGCGCCGAGGCCGATCCCGCTCAGTCACCGAAATCTGGCTGCATCGGCCGAGGCCGCGATCCTTCGGCTCGACCTCGCCCCGGAGGATTGTTGGCTCACCTCCCTCTCTCCCGGCCATGTGGGCGGCATCGCTCTCCTCCACCGGGCGGCCGTGGTCGGCTGCTCCGTCCTCACCCGCCCGCGCTTCGATGCGCTCGAGGCGGCGGAGCTCATGGATGCCGGGCGCGTCACGCACGCCTCCCTCGTTCCCATCATGCTCCAGCGCCTCATCGAGGTGCGGGGGAAGCGTCCGCCGCCTCCTTCCCTTCGCTGCCTCCTCATCGGCGGCGCGGAGATCAGGGAATCGCTTCTCACGCGCGCCCTCACGCTCGGGTACCCGATCGCCCTCACCTACGGCCTGACGGAAGCGACCTCACAGGTGGCGACCGCTCCGCCGGAGGTGGTTCGAAAGAAACCGGGGACTGTCGGAAGGCCGCTCGACAGCCTGGAATTGAAGATCGAGGGTGCGGGCGAAGACGGGACGGGAGAAATCCTGGTGCGGGGTCCGACCGTGGTGAAGGGCTTGGCGCGCGGCCCCTCGAAGGGGAAGGGCGTCCGAGCGGCCTCCGTCTTCGTGGACTCGGACGGATGGCTGCACACCGGCGATCTTGGGCGACTCGACGGAGAGGGAGATCTTTGGGTGGTGGGGAGGCTCTCGGACCGGATCGTCACTGGCGGAGTGACCGTGGAGCCGGCGGAGGTGGAGGTGGTCCTTCACCGTCACCCCGGGGTCGCCGACGTGGCCGTGGCGGGAGCGCCGGACAAAGAATGGGGGGAGCGGGTGGTCGCGGTCGTCGTGCCCGCGGACCCAGCCGCTCCCCCCACACTTCCCGACCTGCTCGACTTCTCGCGGGGCCGCCTCGCCTCGGCGAAGCGCCCGAGAGAGCTCCGACTCGTGGAATCGCTTCCGCGGAATCCGAACGGGAAGCTCGACCGGAAACGGCTCCTCAGTTCGCCGCCGGCGGCGGGCCCCTGAAGGCCATGTGGCAGGCCTGGCAGGCCTGGTTCAGGGTCGTTAGCGCGGCGTTCACCTCGTCGTTGTTTCCGGAGGCGGCCGCCTTTGCGAGCCCCTCGCCCGCCGACTGGAGCGCCGCCAACCGAGCCGCGAACTCGCTCGAATTCGACCAGATCGCCTCCGTCGCCCGCGTGCCGGCCCCGCCGGATCCCGCGGGGAAGACATCGGCAGCCATCACGGTGAGGTGGCGGATCGCCTCCGCATGGCCCACCAGGTGGCTCGGCGCCCCGGCAGTCCCCGCGACGATCGTCCGAATCGCGCCCACGTGAAGCTGGAATCCCTGCATCACCGAGGTCCGATAGGCGGGAATCGGAGGTCCGGCGTTCCCCCCGCCCCCACGGCCCTGTGCCTCCGCGAGCTCCGCGCCTCCGAAAACGACCAATCCCGTCAGCAAGATCACGCGCATCGAACGATTCCCTCGGCTCACAGACACCTCCTCAGTTGGGTCCCGCGGTGGGGTCTTCCCCGACGACGCGGAGAAGTTGCCAGGCCCCCATCGGCCCGGCAAGAGCGCCCTGCCGGGGGGTTGCGCACCCGCCTTCCGGGGAAGCATCGTACCGGGAGTCGGACGGACCCCTTTCGGCGAGGAAATCACGATGAAGGCACTATTGACCGCGGCTTTGGCGCTCCCCTTCGCGCTCGCCGCATTACCGGCCAGCGCACAGCTCGCGCCCACGAACGCCAACGGTCTGACGTACGGGCACGTGCACCTGAACGTGGCCGACGCCGCCTTCCATCGTGAGTTTTGGGTGGAGCACTTCGGCGGTGAGGCCTGGGACCGCGGAATCATCAGCGGCGTGAAGTATCCCGGGATGATGCTCGTTTTCTCGGAGCGGGCGCCGACCGCCGGTTCCCAGGGCTCCGTCATGGACCACTTCGGCTTCAAGGTGCGCGATATCGAGCCGATGCTCGTGAAGTGGCGCGAAGCCGGATACGAGGTCCAGAGCGAGTTCACCGGGGCCGAAGACCATCCGAACGCCTATCTCATGGCTCCCGACAGCGTGCGGATCGAGCTCCAGGAGGACCCGAACCAGGAAGAAGAGGTCATCGCTTACCATATCCACTTCTTCACGCCCGAGTACGAGTCGCTCCTGGCGTGGTACGTGGACGTGTTCGGCCTCGAGCCCTTCCAGCGGGGTTCCATCGCGACGACCGCGAACGCGCCGGGCATGAACCTGAGCTTCGGCAACTCCCAGGGGGGGACGCCTCGCGCGGCGACCCGTGGCCGCGCCATTGATCACATCGGGTTCGAGGTGGCCGATCTCGATGCGTTCGCCGCCGCGCTCCAGGCGAAGGGGATTACTTTCGACTCCGCGCCCCGCGAGGTCGCGAGCATCGGCCTCAAGATCGCCTTTCTGACCGATCCGTCCGGGGTCTACATCGAGCTGACCGAAGGGTTCGACGACTACTGAGCTCCGGCGTGGCGGGCGCTCTCTCTTTCAGCTGGCCGCGCGCTTTTCCAGCTCCAGCAGGAACTCTTTTCGCGCGAGCCCACCGCCATATCCGGTGAGGGATCCGTCGGTGCCGATCACGCGGTGGCAGGGGATGACGATCGCGATCCGGTTCGCGCCGTTCGCGCGCGCCACTGCCCGCACCGCCTCCGGTGAACCGATCGCCTCCGCCTGGTCGCGGTAACTCCGGGTCTCTCCGTAGGGGATCTCCCGAAGCGCCGCCCAGGCCCGGCGTTGGAAATCCGTGCCCGGCGTGAGAAGCGGCGTCTCGAACTCCTTCAGTTCCCCCGCGAAATAACGCTCGAGCTCTCCCGCCATTCGGTCGGTCACCCCGTTCGACCCGGGGGCGAAGAAACATCCGAGCCGCTTCGCCAGCCGCCTGCGTTGCTCCTCGCTCCGCGCCGGATCGGCGAACTCGAGGAGGCAGAGAGCGTCGTCCGTCGCCCCGAGAAGGAGTGGTCCGAGGGGCGAATCCACGCGCGTCGTATGCACGACGATCATTTCCCGACTCCCTGAAGGCGATTGGCCGGTGAGGGTCCGAAGTGCATCGCGAAAGCCGCTGAGCGAATCGTATCCGCTCCCGAAGGCGGCGCTCGTGATCCCCTCGCCCCGCGCGAGGCCGTTCAGCCCGCGCGCCAGCCGCGCCGTCCTCTGGTAAGCCTGGAAGGTCATCCCGTGATGCCGCTGGAACCATCGGCGCACGGTGGCGGGATCGAGGCCGCGCGCTCGCAAGTCCCGGTCGCGGACTCGCACGGAGGGATCCGCGGCCACCTCCGCGATGAGCCGGCGAATCGCCGCCGGGGCCTTTCCCTGGGGCTCGAGCGGACGACACCGGAGGCATGGGCGGAACCCCTCCTCCAGCGCCTCGTTCGCCGACGGGAAAAAGGTCACGTTGCGGCGGAGCGGGGTCCGGGCTGCGCACCCGGGTCGGCAAAAGATGCCCGTAGTGCGGACTCCGACAAAAAAGATCCCGTCGAAGCATGCGTCCCGGGCGGCGACGGCCGCGTACATCACCTCCGGTCGAGGGAGGGAACGCCGTCTCGGCGCCTTCACATGCGTCAGCGAGTTCATGGGTGAAAGATAGTGCGTCCGGCCCGGTCGCTCGACCGAAAACGCGACACCGAATTGTCCCCCGTGGGCGGTGCGATGCGAATGCAGGACACGTCAGCACGACGGCTCCGCATGACCGCGATTCCCCTGCGTGGGCTCAGGGGCGGAAACGCACGTACTTCACGAGCCTTTCCCGTCCAACCTCCCCCGAATAGATGTTCCCCGCGAAGTCCACGCCGAGGAACTCCACGCCCGTGCCGACCGGCGCCTCGGAGTCCGGAATGAAGGCCGTGATCCACCCGGTCCGCGCGTCTCCAATACGGATCCCGCGCTCCCATCCGGGATTCCAGTTGTCGTCCGACATTCCGTCTCCGACGTAGATCAGGTCGCCGCGATCCACGAAGACGGTGCTCGGCCGGCCGAACTGAGTCCAAACGTGAAGGAAGTTTCCCTGCTGGTCGAAGAGCTGCACCCGGTTGTTCCCGCGGTCGGCCACGATGAGCCTCCCCTGCGAGTCCATCGTGAGGTCGTGTGGATCGTTGAGCTTCCCCGGATCCCCGCTCGCGTCGTCCACTCCGCCCCCGATCTGGAGGAGGAATTCTCCCCGCGGCGAAAACTTCACCACGCGGTTGTTTCCACCGCGGTGCCCATCCGCGACCCAGATTTCCCCATTCGGTGTGACGAGGACGGCGGAGGGCCCGTTGAAGTGGTCCGGCCCCTCCCCGGCGACGCCCCGCACTCCCAGCGTCATCACGACTTCGCCTCGTTGGTTCAGCTTGAAGACCTGGTGCCCCATCCCCCGGCGGATTCCCTGGACTTCCCGTGGATCCCCGGAGGGGGCGCCTTCGGTCACCCAGAGGAAGCCCTCGTGGTCGAGGAAAAAGCCGTGCGGCCAGGAGAAGAGCCCGGCCCCGAAGGAGTCCACCAGGTTCCCCTCGAGGTCCAGCTTGAGGATCGGGTCCTGTGTGGAGCCGGCGCAGTGATTCGCGCCGCACCGGGTGAGGATCCAGAGGTGCCGTCCATCCGGATCGGGATACGCGCCGCTCGGCACTCCCGTCCGCATTCCCTCGGGGAGCCGTTCCCACCCATGGACCGCCTGGTAGGGATTGTTGGAGACCGATTGGCCCTCGACGTGCCAAGCGTCGGCGACCGACAGACCGACCGCGGCGATCGCGAAGCGGACCCACGACCTGCGCATCATCCTTAGACCTCCGGTGGCTGTCCGACTCCTCTCCCCCGCTCGAGCGCACTGAAATTGCGCCTCCTCCGGGACTTGGGCCAGCGCGCGGCTTCCATCCCTCGCCCGCCCCTACGTCCCTTCCAACGCTTGCTGGGGCCGGGTCTCCCCCCTAGCGTGCGGGATGTCTCCGACAGGGGAGAACCAGGCTCCCGCCGCCCCACTACTCCCGAGCATGAGATCGTCCATGAACCCCCAGTCCCTCGGCGCCCCCGTCTTCCGCGTCCACCCACTGCGCGCCTCCTCCTTCCGAGCCCTCGGGCTCGCGACCGCTTTCGCCGCGCTCGCCCTGGCGCCGCTTCATCGCGACGCGTCCGCGCAGGAGAACTCCTTCCGCGGCCGGCTTTCGCCTCTTCCCGTGACACAGGGGACGGTGAACTCGATCCGGGGCGTCGGTGAGGTCGCGGCGACCCTCGCCGGGAGTCAGCTCACGATCACGGGGGCCTTCAGCGGGATGAGCAATCCCGCCGCCGGAGCGGAGGTCCGCCAGGGGCCGCGCGGGCAATTCGGTCCCGCGATTCACGAAGTGGACGTCACGGCGGCCACAGAGGGGAGCATCGGCGGCACCGTGACCCTCACCGCCGACCAGGTGGCCGCCCTCCAGGGCGAAGGGCTCTACATCCAGATCCGAAGCGCCACCAACCCCGAAGGAGACATCCGGGGCTGGCTCCTCCCGACCGCGACCGCGGGCGCCGGCCCTCCCGGTCCCGGGGGCGTTGCCCTCGCGCGCCGGCGCCTCATGGAGAACTTCGTCCCTGTCACCGACGAGATGCTCCGCGATCCGGCTCCGGGCGACTGGCCGATGATGCGGCGGGACTATCACGCGCACAGCTACTCCCCCCTCGATCAGGTCAACACCGACAACGTCGGCGGCCTTCAGCTCGAGTGGGTCTGGAGCATGAACAACGGGGGCTCCGAGCCGTCGCCCCTCGTCTACGACGGAGTCATCTATCTCATCAATCCGGGAAACGTCATCCAGGCGCTCGACGGGGTCACGGGCGACCTCATCTGGGAGCATGAAACGGGACCGGACAATTCGCAGGACATGCGGAACATTGCGATCTACGGGGACAAGATCATCCAGGCGACGACGGACGCCCGTCTCGTCGCTCTCGACGCACGCACCGGCGACCTCGTGTGGGAAACGGCCGTCGCGGACACCGCGGCCGGATTCAGCAACTCGAGCGGTCCGATCGTCGCGGACGGAAAGGTCATCCTCGGGCTCGCTAGTTGCCAGAACTACATCGAAGAGGACTGCGTCATCACCGCGCACGACGCGAACACCGGCGCGCGGGTCTGGGAATTCAACACCATCGCCCAGGCGGGGGAGCCGGGAGGCGACTCCTGGGGCGACCTCGACAACCTGTTCCGCGCCGGAGGCGAGACCTGGATTACGGGGAGCTACGACCCGGAGCTGGGTCTCACTTACTGGGGAACGGCGCAGGCGAAACCCTGGGCGCCCGTCAGCCGTCATCAGTCCATCCACGACGCGGGGCTCTACACGAATTCCACGGTCGCGCTCGACGTGGAGACCGGTGAGCTCGTCTGGCATTTTCAGCACGTTCCCGGCGAAGCCCTCGATCTGGACGAGGTCTTCGAGCGCGTCCTCGTGGACCGGAACGGGGAACGGCTCGTCCTTTCGATCGGAAAACACGGAATTCTCTGGAAAAACGACCGCGCCACCGGCGAGTTTCTCGGGTTCGCCGAAACCGTCTTCCAGAACACCTTCACGAACATCGACCCCGAGACCGGCGCGGTCACGTACCGCGACGACATCGTGAACGCGCAGCTGAACGAGTGGACCCCGGCCTGCCCGAGCAGCACGGGCGGGAAGGACTGGCACTCGATGACCTACCATGAGCCCACCGGCGTCCTCATCGCCCCGCTCAGCCAGACCTGCCTGGAAAATTCCGCGCGCCCGGTCGAGCTCGTCGCGGGCGGCGGCGGCCTGGCCTCGGCGCGGCGCTTCTTCGAGATGCCGGGCTCCGACGGAAATCTCGGGAAACTCGCCGCCTACGACGTGACGACGCTCGAGGAGGTGTGGAGCTACGAGCAGCGCGCCTCGTTCCTGACCGGGGTCCTCTCCACCGCGGGAAACGTGGCCTTCGTCGGCGACCTCGACCGGCGCTTCCGCGCCTTCGACGTTCGGACCGGCGAGATCCTGTGGGAGACCCGCCTCGGCACTTCGGTTCAGGGGCACCCGGTGTCGTACAGCGTGGACGGGAAGCAGTACATCGCGGTCACGGCCGCGCTCGGCGGGACGAGCCCCCGTCAGGTTCCGGCCGTGGTCTCGCCCGAAATAGATTACCCCAACACGGGGAACGCGCTGTACGTGTTCAGCCTGCCGGACTGAGGCGGAGGTTCGGGGGGGGGGGGGGCGGCCCGCCGCGCCGGGCTCCCCTGAATCAAGCTACTCTGAGCCGGGCTCCACGGAGTCACGCTCCACGGAGTCACGCTCCACGGAGTCACGCTCCACAGGGCCACCCCCTCCGCCGGGCCACGCTTTTTAGCGTTACGCCCCTCACCGCTGCGCGGCGAGCCAGGCTTCTCCCTGCCCGCGGGCGATCTCGACGAGATTCCCCATCGCGAGATTCATGTCGATGAGGTGGAGCCCCCAGCTCGCCACGGGTGCGTCTCGCGCTCCGACATCCCCGACGATGTCGTCGGTCCGCGGATCTGCCGGATCTCCGTGTACGGTGATCTCGAGATAGTTCGCGCCCTCGTTCGACTTGCATTCGGCGGGCAGGAGCCCCGGGACGCTCACGAAGGGGGTCTCGACCTCCTGTTCCGGGGTGACCCAGGGATCCGGAGGCGTCGGGCTCGATCCCCCTGAACCTCCCGTGGACAGGTAGGCGTGGAGCTCGCCGCTTCCTCCGCTCAGCGCGGCCGGGTTCAAGCGCCGGGTCCGGGCCACGAGGAAGGACCTCCAAATCTACCTTCCCGCACCTCGATCCCCTACCAAGTTGCAAAGCGTCTCCCTCGAACAGCCTATCTTCTCCAAGATCGATTGGATCGTCGCCCACTGCGACCCGTGCGCTCCCTCGTGCTCGAACACCATCCGCACCGCCCACTCCCGTACCTCCGGGGAGTACCTCACTCTTGTCATGACCCCATCCTTTCAAGCTCGGGGGTCTCCGGGTACGTATCCAAGGGCGGTTCGGGTCGCTCCAGTTTCAACGAGCTTTGGGATTGACTCGTTCCTCCGCCCGCAGCTACATGTGATCGCGCACCGAGGACCGAGGCGGGCGTTCAATCAATGTTTGGACAATCACCGCACACTTGGGCGGACTCCTCTTAGCAAGCTTTGTTAACTGGAAAGTCCTGCGCCCACCTGCTCAATCCCACCGAGAGAGTCTGGCACGGCGGTTGCGTTTGGTACCACTCCGATTCGGAGGAAACAGATTCGTGTCCATCCTGCTCTCTGGCCAAGCGCCTGGGTTCCTTCGGCCAGGTCATTTTAGCGTATCGGAAGTCGAGACGCGCTCTCGCGCCCCGACCAGGGAACGGCATCGATGCCCCAACACCACGAGCCTCTAGCCATCGTCGGGATCGGACTGCGACTTCCGGGTGATGTTCAATCTCCTCACGGCCTCTGGGCGTTTCTTGAAAACGAACGCGATGCGACGGGTGAGGTCCCCCCTGATCGCTGGCGTAGTTCCTACTATGGCGGTCCAATACCTCAAGCGGGGCGCATAAGGACCCAACGCGGTGCTTTTCTCAAAGACACGGACAAGTTCGATGCCCTGTTCTTTTCCATTCCGGAAGACCAAGCGGCGCAGTCGGATCCTAAGCACCGTATGCTTCTGGAAGTCGCCTGGGAGGCGCTTGAGGATGCGGGATACCCGGTCGACGGCGTTACGGAGCGACGCATGGGCGTCTACGTCGGGCTTTCGGGCAACGACTACAGCACCATTCAGCACCGTCATGGATCGACGATCGGGGCATACACGGCGGCCGACGGCAAGCACTACATGGGCGCGAACCGCCTATCGTACCACTTTAATTTCACGGGTCCCAGCATCTCCTGCGACGCGGCATGCGCAACGGGAGCAACGGCGCTGGCGTTAGCGTGTCAGTCGATCTGGCTTGGGGAATGCTCAGCGGCGATCGTCGGGGCGGCGAACGACATGCACGACCCCGCCGGGTCGATCAGCTTCAGTCAACTGGGCACGCTGTCACCCGACGGCCGCTGTAAGACGTTCAGTGCCAACGCTGACGGATACGGCCGCGGGGAGGCGGTCGTTGCCCTCGTCGTTAATCGGCTTTCCGCAGCTGAGGAGAATGGGGATCACATCTATGCGATGATTCGCGCCGTGACTGCCTCTCACAACGGATATCACGAGGCAGGGTGGGCGGCGCCGAGCAACGATGCGCAGGTATCCCTGATCCTCAGCACACTCAAGTCGGGTGGCGTGGCAGCGCACGACCTGTGCTTTATCGAGGCGCATGGGACCGGGACGGCCGCGGGGGACCTGGCCGAATGCCAGGCCATCGCCGAAGCGATGGCGCGGGCCGGTCGGAGAGAGCCCATTGCGGTGGGTTCGGTGAAATCAAACTTCGGGCACGGAGAGGCAGCCGCCGGGCTAACTTCGGTGGCAAAGGTCGCCCTGATGCTCGATCGGGGCCGTATCCTGCCTTCGATCCACTCTCAGCCACCCAACCCTTCGATCGACTTCGAGGGGATCGGGATTCGCGTCGTTACTGGTCAGGAGGATATTCCAGCGGAGAAGCGGTTCGCCGGCGTCAATTCCTTCGGCGTCGGCGGCTCAAACGTACACATCCTACTCGAGAGGTACGATATACGGGAAAGCAGGACGGCAGAGGACGAAAATCCGCTCATGTTTCCGATTTCTGCGAAGTCAGCCGAGGCCCTCGTCGAACGACTCAACCATGTGGGCGACTTCGTCAAGTCGGGTGGGGAGAACATGGCGGATGTCGCATATACACTGGCGGAGCGTAGGACGCACCACGACTTCCGTGCTTTTGTGGTGGCTTCCGAGCGCTCCGACATGGCTTCGGAGCTTCAGCGAACCGCGGACTTGGTGGCCGAGACCCCAGTGCACCCATGCTTAGCCAGCCCTGAGCTCGTATTCGTCTTCACCGGCATGGGTCCTCAACACGCCAGGATGGGCGCTGAGCTATTCGCCCGCTTCCCCGCCTTCAGGCAGTCGATCGAGCGTTTCGACGAAGAATGGCGCCCCCGATCTGGTTGGTCGATCGCCGACGAACTCGCGAATCGGTCCAGCGCAAACCGAATCGGCGTCGACACGTCCATATCGATGGTCGGGAACGTCGCGCTGCAAATGGCACTCACCGACCTCTGGGCATCGATAGGGATTCGGCCGTCGGCAATCATTGGGCACAGCGTTGGCGAGATCGCGGCAGCCTATGCTTCAGGTGCGTACGGACTTGATTGGGCAGCCGCCATCCTAGACGCTCGTGTTCGAGCCGTCGACAAGCTCAAGGGCCGAGGAAGTATGGCGGCCATAGCACTTTCCGAAGCCGACCTCCTCCCCTACCTGAAGGGGAAGGAGGACGGTTGCTCTATTGCGGCCTTCAATGGCCCGATGTCGCTCACCATCGCGGGAGACTGCAAGGCAGTCCAGGAGATCGCGACATCGATCGGCGAACGAGCATATACTCGGATCCTCGACGTCGATGTCGCATTTCACGGGCCTGAGCTGCGTGCCCGCTCTGAGTACTACAAGGCACTCCTTCAGGTCACCGAAGAGGAAGGCAGACCGCAGATCCCCTACGCGTCGAGCGTCCGGGGCGACATCGTGTCGGTATTCGAAGCGGATTACTGGGGCTCCAATCTCACCGACCCGGTTCGATTCGCCAGTGCCATGGAGGCATTGGTCAGGCGCGGGTACACTGATTTTCTCGAAGTCGGTCCGCATCCAGTCCTCCGCCACGCCATATCGGAGGTCGTCCGCAGCACCGGGCAAAACAATCCGTTCCATACCGCCTCTCAATATAGGGACGCTCCCGGCGAAGCGACCCTCCTGAAGGCGCTCGGCCAGCTTTATCAGCGCGGGTATTCACCGAAGTGGACCAACTTGAGGCGGTCAGGTGTGCGACCAGTGGCGCTGCCGAACTATCCGTGGCAACGCAAGCGCTACTGGAATGAGTCGAAGGCATCCTCAGACTACCGGCTTGCCGCGCCGGGACACCCGTTGATCGGGAACGACGCTACCAGAGATCTCCGGGCGAACATCGACTACATCACGCATTCCGTATATCCCAATCTCCTTCCGTGGCTCAGCGCTCACCGGATACAGGGCAAGATCATTTTTCCCGGTGCGGCATTCATTGAGATGGCCCTGGCGGCCTTGAAACGCGCGTTAGGTTCAGTGCAGACGATTTCGCGAGCAGTCGTGCACAACCCACTTCAGATCGATGCGGAGCGCGACCCTATCGAATTCAGTGTTCGGATCGACCGGAACGACCGTCGGTTCGAGTTGACGAGCAGTAAATCGTCCAGCGAGAGGCCACCATTGTTGCATCTCTCAGGGATTTGGGAGCCTGTATGCGAACAGAAACCAAAGCAGGTCAATCTCGCTGAGCTATCGACGAAATGTGACGAACCCGTGGATGTTCAAGGCTGGTATGACAACTCGTGGCGTCGCGGCATGGAGTACGGCGAAGCCTTCCAGACGATTCGGGAGCTGTTTCGAGGTCGCAATGAAGCCCTTGCCCGGATCGAACTCAGCCATGCACTCGAAGTGGACCTCTCGGCGTACGAGCTACACCCTACCCTGTTGGATGGCGTGTTCCAAACATGCACATCAGCGCTGCCTCACCGCCACCGCCAGCGGCTTGGGGTTCCAGCGGCAATAAGCAAGATGAAAGTCCTTGGGCCGTTGCCACGGAGCGTCTGGGTCCACACACGGCTTCTGTACGAACATGGTCGAAAGGCGGTCTTGGACATCAGGTGTTTCGACAATGACGGAGGGCTCGTGCTTTGCCTGGATGAGTTCGAGCGAACCGTTATTGACACGGGCCCCGTCGGTCTCGAACTGGAGGATTGGCTCTATCGAGAGGCTTGGCACCCTCTTGAGTCACTGCCCGCGGCCGCTCCGGAAACCGCGGACGGCAATTGGTTGATCGTGGGAGGGCAGGAAAACTTGCGGATTCTGTTAGCCGAGCTCACGGAAACGGCGACCATCGTCCAGGACATCCACCTGGGGGATGCCTTAGGCCATCCGTTCGCCGGCACGATGGGACCGTTCGATGGCGTCATCTGCCTCTTTCCTGCGCGCGACAGCACGAACAGCCCGCTCGACAGCTGTGTCGATCAAAGCTGGTGGTACGCAAACCTTCTCCAAGATCTCGTCCGACGGGAGTACCTGCGTGAGCGAGCGAGAGTCGTGGTTGTAACCCACGGTGCCGTCGGGGTATCGCCGGGGAACGAGCCAGTCTTGGGCCATTCGGGCGTTTGGGCCCTGAACCGTGTCGTGGCGAACGAGCTTCCCGAGTTCGAGGCGCTTACGATCGATCTGGATCCCGAGGAGGATCCGGCGGCCGCAGTGCTCGCTCTTGGCGTCCACGGAATTCTAGCCCGCCCCGAGCATGATGAGTATCTACGCCGTGATCGCTCATGGTACACCTGCGAGATCGAACGAGAAGGTTCTGGGGCTATCTCGCCCGAGCCCGAGCCAGTCTCCATTCCGACCTCCCAAGTCATCGAAGCCACCTTTCAGCCTGAGCGTGGCATCGGCGGCGTCAACCTTGCTTATGGACGACCGAAGCGCCTCGATCCGGACCAAGTGAGAGTCCGGGTGCATTACGCGGCTCTCAACTTCCGTGATCTCCTTAAGGTGTTGAACGAATATCCGACATCGGCTGACGATACAGACGCGCTCCGACTCGGCGACGAGGGCGCGGGTCTGGTGCTGGAGGTCGGTAGCGCTGTGACGTCCGTCAAGCCGGGAGACCGGGTCGTCGTAAAGCATACCGCGATTTTAGCTACTGTCGTAGCCGTTTCCGAGCGGGACGTCTTCAAGATCGGAGCTGCGCTTTCATACGTCGACGCGGCGACAATACCTGTGGCCTTCGCGACCGCCGAATATTCCCTCCACCGTGTCGCCAACCTCCAGCAAGGTGAGAGTTGTCTCATCCATTCGGCGGCCAGCGGAGTCGGCCTTGCGGCCGTCCAGGTTGCGCTCCGCGTGGGAGCTGATGTGTACGCTACCGCTGGAACGCCGGAGAAACGTGCCTTCCTCGAGCAGTGTGGGATCCGGTTCGTGATGGATTCCCGAACCACCAGCTTCGAGGGCCAGATTCGAGAATACACGAACGGAGCCGGTGTGGACGTCGTGCTGAACGCGCTCGCCGGCGAGGGGATAGGGGCCGGCCTGCGATGCTTGGGGAGCGGCGGGCGGTTTCTCGAGATCGGTAAGCGGGACATCGCGAGGAACACCCTGATCGGGCTGGGAAGCCTCGCTCGAAACGGCAGCTTCCATGTAATCGACTTGGCGCGTACATGGCGCGAAGATCCGGATGAGATGAGAAATCTCCTGCTGTCCATACTGGCTAAGGTACGTGATGGTGTCTATCAGCCCCTTCCCGCGCGTGTCTTCAACGCGTCCGGTTTGCAGGATGCGCTTCGTTTCATGGCGAAGGGGACACATATCGGGAAAGTGGTCATCGACTTCGCGGCACAGGAGCTTCCCGCGGTGCCGAATCCGATCGTCCATCGACGTGAGCAGTTCGGCTGGACGAACGGGACGTTCCTCGTGACAGGAGGCTTGGGTGGCCTGGGTGCTGGCGTATGCCAGATGTTTGGCTCGCTAGGGGCAAAGCGGGTGGTGATTCTCAGCCGCAGAAAGGAGCTGGACCGGTTGGCGCGGCTACGCCTCAAGGAAATCGAACAGACGGGAACCCGAGTAATCATGCTGACGGGCGACGTTTCCGAGGAGGCCGATGTGCGAGCGGCCGTGGAGGTAGCGGACGCTCCGGATGCTCCGCTCCGGGGAGTCGTCCACAGTGCAGGAGTGCTCGAGGATACTATGCTCCTCAATCTCACCCGCGAGGATTTCGTGTGCGTCATGCGTCCAAAGCTCTGTGGCGCATGGAATCTGCACCATGCGACCGTGGGGAAGCAGCTCGAATTCTTTGTGATGTGCTCCTCCGCAGCCGTAACGAACGGAAACCCCGGGCAAGCGAACTATGTTGCCGCCAACCGCTTTCTCGATGAGTTCGCACAGTGGCGGCGGGTTCGCGGGCTGCCCGCTCTCGCCATCAACTGGGGAGCCATTAGCGATGCCGGGATGAGCTATGACGCCAACGTCCTCGACTCGTTCGCGACCAGAGGTGGCTTTGCGTTCCACACCCGCGAAGCCGCTGGGCTGCTGATACATGCCCTCGAATGTGATTTGACCAACGTGATCGTTACTATCTCTGACTGGACGGCGCTCGGAAGGCACCACAGGCGGACGGCGAGCCGGTTCAGAAACCTCATGGCGGCCTCGGATGCAGCCGCCGCTGAGCCCTCGGCGACATCACTTCGGGCCCGGATCGAGAAGGATTGGGAGAACGGATCCGTGATACTACTCGATGCGCTCAGAGAGACCGTGGCGAAACTGCGTGTTGTGCCCGCTGCCGCGATCGACGTCGACGTGGAGGTCGGACACCTGGGCCTCGATTCGCTCATGCGCATGGAGCTGGCGAGCTGGATTCGCTACGAGTTGGGATTGCCATCCAGCGCCTTTTCGGTTCAGCTGCAATCGAATCTACGGACGCTTGCTCAATCGATTCTCGACGAGCTGATGAAGCGGTTCGTTGCTCAGGGATCTGCGCAGGGTGAGCCGAGCATGATGGCAAGCCTGTGAGACTAGAAGCGGTACTTGAAAGCCGATCTGCGATGTACATCGCGGCTACTCAATCGGGCCTGGTGAAACGGGAGATCCGTGTTCATTGGCCAACTGTCAGTTGCCCTCCGTTGCTATCGCGCAGCGAGATCCACGTGTGGGCCGTTCATATCCACGAGTTGTCGAGCCACCTATCGGTGTCAACCAAGTGGTTTGCGGATGAGGAGCGTGAGCGGGCCCGATCGTTTCGGTTCGAGCCGGATAGGTGCAGGTACGTTTCCGGGCGGGTGGCCCTACGTGTCCTTCTCGCCAGCTATGTGCGAACCACTTCGGATGCGATCCAGTTGTCCGCTGGCCAATACGGCAAACCGGAAATAGCGAGGCGCAAGAATGCTGGGCCCCCCCATTTGGAGTTCAATCTTTCCCACTCGCATGACATCGTTTTACTGGCATTTGCTTTCGGATGCGCCGTGGGCATTGATGTCGAGCATTTGCCCTCTGCGCTTTCGGAACTCAGTCCCGGGTATAGTCGGTCTCTCCCGTTCACCCTGCGAGCCGCGCCGAAGGTAGCGCCAGATCTGCTCCGCCCTCGCTACCGTCGTTGGGTCCGCAACGAGGCTGCAGCAAAGGCTGCGGGCACGGGCCTCCTCCATGCTCTCGCTGGAGTCGAATCTCGTACCGCTGAACAGCCCGGGCAGGACTTTACGAATGCACAAAGCGGGCAGCGCGAAATGACCGTAGGAGATTTGTCGCCATCCCCCGACTACGCGGCGGCAATCGCATATACTGGGAAGCGCCGGGTCGTGCGGTGCTTCGACGCGGCGCGCATGATCGCGATGACCGTCCGGCTAGCACAATCCTCTAAGCCGGCCCCGCTTTAACATGCCACCCATCTACAATGTAGACCGGTTCTTGCCCGGCGATGCCCGGGGAGTAGTAGAGTGTGTTCGCTCCGTTTATGGTGCGGACTACCCGCGTGCGTGCCTCTACGATCCGGCGGCAATCACCCAGCTTAACGCTTCGGGCCAGCTCACCTCAGTGGTCGCGCGCGACACTGAGGGGAGCGTCGTTGCCCATGCGGCCCTCGAAATCTTTGGTTGGGCGCCTGTTGCGGAAATGGGAATGGTCATGATACGACCAAGTGACCGCGGCCAAGGTGTGCTGGAGCGGCTTACCACCCTTCTCTACGGGCGTGCTCAAGAGATCGGAATCAAGGGAGTAGTAACGGAACTCAGCACGACCGACCCTGCTCCGCAGCGACTCGTTGCTGACGAGGCCGAAATGCCCTGCGGTTTGGCCCTCGCGGCCTGGCCTCCAGCGGGCGGTGCTTCCCGTACGGAGGAAGGGGGCGTTCGCCGGAGCTTCCTGACCTGCTTTCGCTACATGAAAAAGCCCACGACGATTGTCGCGGCGGTGCCCTCGCGTCACCGCATGGTCGTTCGCGCCATTTATCGCCAGATCGATGTCGACGTGGACTTTTCCTCGGGTGCTAGAGCGGACGGTGATAGTTGCATAACCGTGATTCCGATTCGCGAGTGGAGGAGTGCCCTCATCCGAATTGATGCAATCGGAATGGAGATCGAGCAGCGACTCCGAGAGTTGGTGGACGAGCTAGTTCATGAGAACGAGTGCGAGACGCTTTATCTGGATCTTCCGCTTTCCAACGAGTGCGTGGAGGAAGCGTGCACAGCTGCGGAGGAGGTCGGCTTCTTCTTCAGCGGAATCGGTCCCTACTACTTCGATACTGGCGACGCCTTGAGGCTGCAGTACCTGACGTCCGAGCCACACATCTCCCGCCTTGCCCTCGTTGGTCCGCAAGCGATCGCCCTTGGCGAACACGTCGCGCACGAGTGGGCGCGGGTCCGCTCCAGAAAATGGGCGCAGGAGCTTCGAACGAGGAGGATCCATGCAGCGTAAGCGGACAGGGGGATGGCAGGAGAGACGACGATTTAGCCGATCCATTGATTCGATCGTGGCGATGATGCTGGTAACGGGTGCGTGTACTGGGCCGGATGAAGACCGCCACACCAGTCCGGAACAACTCCGTCGGATGTTCGAGGTCGCCGAGCGCACGCCGCCTGAGCCTGTGAGAGTTTCGCCCGATGGATTCTTCCTACTTCAGACTGTCTACATGCTCGATGGGGAGCAGCGAGTCGTAATCGACCGGGACACACATGAGGTGATCGCGTCTCAACTCTCCCGGGCCAACAGCCGCTTCCTCCAGTCAGCTTGGTCCCCGACAAGCGACCGGATCGCGATGTACGTGCAGGGTGCCGGAAGCCAGGAATCACTGTATCAACTCGTGATCTGGGACATACTCGCCGATACGCTGGTGACGCTGGAGGGACCGGGCACATCCATCACCACGACGCCGAAGTGGTCGCCTGACGGCGATCACATCACGCATGTCGTTGAACGCCGGGAGATCCCCGGCGAACGTGATCTGTACGTCTATGACCTGAGCGAGCCCACATCCCCGTGGCTCGTGGCAAAGGATCTCACGCTTCGGGGTGGAATTGCCTGGTCGCCCACGGGGGACAGCATCGCGATGGTTACGCGCCAGGACCCCGGTGCCCTCTCGGTTTATGCTGACGGGAATCTGACTTCGACGACACAGATCGCGAGGGACTGTGCGGACTGCGAAATCGTCGATCTCGACTGGTCCGCCGATGGCAAGCGGTTGTTGGTCGCATTTCGGGAAGATGGGGGGGAGTGGGTCCGGTTGGTGGAGGTCAGCCTCGAGGGGGTGCTCGTCCATCGATTCGAAACACCGGAGGGGGAGGTCACAGTACCCCGATATCTCCCGGAGGAGAATGGTGTGGCCTTCACCATCAGACGTGGAGTTCTACGACAGACATACCATTGCAACAACGACGAACGGTCATGCGCGAGAGCCGATCCGGGAGAGTCTTACTCATCGTCGCTCTTCGGCGGTGTCTCGCCAAGAGGAGACACGCTATTCACCGTTCGAGAGTCACCGATCGCTCCACCGTCCCTCTACGCGATGAACACGGCCGACAGGAGTGGCGTGACGGCGACCCAGTCTGCCATTCAGATGGATACCGCCGCCGCGGCCATCAATTGGTTGACTGTGAGGTCCTCAGACGGGCTGCCGGTTCATGCCTTTCATTGGGAAGCCAAGCGCCCCCCGGGCAGGAGCCGGAAGGCGATCATCGCGGTCTATGGCGGCCCCGGTCTATTTGTCCCGGCAACGTGGGACCATCGTCGTCAGTTCATTCTCGAATCGGGAATCGACATTCTGTTGGTCGTCTACCGTGGGCATCGCGGCTTCGGCGCGGCGCTCGAGAACGCCCCCGGGGGAGACGCTGCAAGGCTCGAAGACCTTGTGTCTATCTATCGGCACGTCCGGGAACAGATCGGCGTCGAGAGCGACGATATTGTCCTCTATGGAATCAGTCAGGGAGCTCCCATCGTCGCATTGGCTGCTGCGCGGGAGCCCACGATTCGCTCAGTCGTCCTTCTCTCGATGACGCCAGCCAGGTTGCCGGTGCCAGAACCACGAACGAGCGTCTGCGCGGTCCTTTTTCAGGGATCGGAAGACGAGATCATGACGCCGACACAGGGGAAGGCGGAGCTGGAAAGGATCCTTGGAGGGGCGGCTGTCTCTGAGCCGTGCGGGCACTTCAAGATCTTTGAAGGCGAACCGCATATCCCGAACAGGCCGGAAACGATGGGGGAGGTAGCCGCGACCTTGGTGACCCTGCTTGAAGATGACAACGAGTAGGGGAACCCGCCGAGAAGCTCGGCGGCTTACGCACGGGCCCACCCTGAGGGGCGCCAGCCTTTGGCGGCAGCTTGGCTACGCCGCGATCGTCGGACTGCTAGGAATAGCGTTGCTTCTGTCGTGGCGCGTGACCCACTCCGAACGGGACATTATCGCCCTTACCCACGCCAACGTGGTGGACGTAGAAGCTGGCGCCGTCCTACCTGGCCACACGGTCCTCATCAAGGGGTCGAGGATTCAGGAGGTCGGGTCGACCGCGACGATGAACTTGCCGCGGGGTGCGTTGGTTTACGATCTGGAGGGAATGTACGTCATACCCGGCCTCTGGGATTCGCACGTTCACCTTACCCCCCGGAGTATGGCGGCGACGACGAACTTCTTTCCCCTTTTGATCGCCAACGGCGTAACCACGATCCGCGACATGGGGACTGGGCTTGAACCCCTTCTTCACTGGAGACGAGAGATTGATGCCGGCAGGATCGTCGGACCTCGCATATTTGGCGCGGGGGTCCTTCTGGATGGAGCACCATCTGTGTATCCAGGTATTTCTTGGGAAATTGAGACAGTAGAGGAGGCACGTGCGGCAGTTGACTCGCTGGCGCGAAGCGGCGCGGACTTCGTAAAAGCATACGAAATGCTTGCTGAGGATGTCTATTTCGCAATTCTCGGCCAAGCTGCCCTTCGTGGCCTGAAGGTTGCGACTCATATTCCCTTGAGGGTGGACGCAATTGAGGCCGTACACGGCGGCATCCAAAGCGTGGAGCATCTTAGGAACCTCGAGGTTGCATGTTCGGGAGAAGCCGACGCCATTCGGCGCGAGGCCGACAACCTCATCAGCGCGACACGACTTGGCGTCGGGATGGACCTTCGAGCCGATATACACGCCAAGCAGTGGCCGTGGGCGCAGGAGACCTTCGACCCTAGAGAATGCGCTGGACTCGTCACCGCGTTCGCTCAGTACAAGACGTGGCACGTTCCCACACTGGTAATTTATGACAACTCCCGCACGAGATTTCACCCGCAGTTCGGAACCTGGATGAATTACATGCCGATCGAGCTTCAGGAGCGCTGGTTGGCGGCCGCGCGCGTGGAAGACGGGGCACCATATGAGCCGCAACCTCACCCAGCGAACCATGCTTGGGCGGAGCGCATGGTACAAGAGCTGTCCAAAGCAGGCGTGCGAATTCTGGCGGGGACCGACGCCCCCACTGCATTTGTGGTGCCGGGCTTCAGCCTTCATCAGGAGCTTCAAGCGCTAGTGGGAGCAGGGTTGACCGCATTGGACGCGCTGAGGTCGGCCACCCTCTGGCCAGCCGAGTTTTTTGGAGTGCGTTACTCACTTGGATCCGTGGCGGCCGGTCAGACTGCCGACTTGGTGATTCTCCGCGCGAATCCGCTAACAGACATCAGGAATACAGAAACGATTGAAGCGATCGTTGCAAATGGGCGCATTCTCAGCAGGGCTGATCTCGATGGGATGCTGCGCGACATTGCGGCGGTTTTAAGGTGACGTGCTCCGAAGCCGCTCGGATCCCGGCCTTCGGGCTGCAGGGTGCTGTCGGCCACAAGAACTCGAGCAGACTTCCGCCAAGGGGAGTCGAGTTCTCTTCGGATCGGTGGGTCTGAACGGTGTCCAGACATGGTCGGCTGCCCCAGACGTGTGCTGGGACTGCGACAAATTCTTGCGCTGAGCTGTGGTTGCGCGCCGCCTGCTGCGGCTTCGGCCGACGTGGCACGAGCCCTGCTAACGTAAAGGTCCTACCGTTCCTGCGGTCAGGAGCCCGAGGCTGTCTGATAGTCGGACCCACCGATGCCAAAGGCCGTGGCTGCGGCAATACCACTCACGAGGATACCGTCCTGAATGAATTCCAGCCATGTCCCGGTCACATTCTGCGCACGAACAATGAGCTGGGGGACGCCATGATGGTCTGCCTTCTCTCAGGAGCGCGCTCGAGCCCGACGGCGCTGAGCGTTGAGTAAGGGCTATGGGACACGTACGTCCGAACTGTCCGGTGCCACCCCTCAGTCTTGAGATCCTTGCGCTCGGGATGTGTCTAACCGTAGTCACCTTTCTCCAGTTCCCGACACTCGGTGCCGACAACTTTATTCTGACGAAACTCCTGGTGCTCACCGTGTTCGGGCCTGCAGCGGCAGTGTTTCGCCTGACCGAGACGCGGGATCATCCGGGCGAGAGGGCCGACGTTCTATTGCTCTTCATCCTTCTCTTGGCAGTCTTATCGTCCACTCAGGCGGTCAACTCGTGGTACGCCATTGCGGCTACGGGAAGCCTGCTCGCATCAGTGTTGCTGTTCTGGGTGTCGCGCTCACTTGCGGCTTCGGGGTTCCGTGAGACTCTCCTGCTTGTAGTGGTAGGTGCTGTGGGGATCGTCCTAGCTACGGCCCTGCTGGAGGCATACACTGGCCTGCAGCTATCGACGCGGCAACCCGGAGGGACAGTGGGGAACCGTAACCGGATGGCGCACCTCCTGGTGATGGGGCTCCCCACATTGGCCCTTCTTACTGCCCGAGTTCGAGGCCGATGGGGGCTCATGGCGCTCATGAGCACATGGGGAATCGTGGGAATGGCCCTCGCCCTCTCACGCACGAGGGCCGCATGGGTCGCGCTGGGCGCGCTTCTCTTCGTCGCGATGCTTCTCACGGCATGTCGAATGCTTTTGCGCAAACCACTTCCGGCACCCTCCACGCAACGCCGGCTCGCGGGTTCATTCATACTGCTTTGCCTCGGGGGTGGAGTGGCCGCGGTGGCTCCCAATTCTCTCAATTGGACGTCGGCAACTCCGTATCGCGATTCAATCTCCAGTCTGCTTGATCACAGGTCGGGATCGGGCGCGGGCCGCTTGGTGGAGTATGCCAACACAGTGGGCATGATCCGCGATCATCCGATGCTGGGCGTGGGGCCTGGGAACTGGCGTGTTCACTATCCGTATTACGCCACCGAAAACGATCCGACGCTCGGAATTGGGCACGAGCCGGTGCGACGATATGGGATGAGCGAGTGGGTGAGTGCGGCTGCGGAACGAGGGTTGCTTTCATTCCTCCTATTGGTGTGGTTTGGTGGCGTCCTTCTCATCCATTGGGCACGGCAGATAGCGGTGGAATCCAGTCCCGTGGTCTCATATGCCTTCGCAGGCGTCACGACTTTGACTGCGATTGTTCTCATCGGAGTCCTTGACCCCGTCGTCCAGACCCCAATCGGAGGGTTTGTCGTTCCCATCTTGGTGGGAGCATACGCGCCAACACTAAGGATGACCCGACCGAGAAGCCTCCCCGGAATCGTTCGGCGCTCCCTGATGGCCGGCCTTGTCCTGGTCGGGCTTTTCACGTCGAGCTTTCGGATTCGCGAGGTATGGGCTGCCTGGACATACGCAAGCCATTTGACGGCAGACGCCCTCGAGCGTGCAGCTAAGATTGCTCCTGGGGACTTTCGAGTCCGGATTCTCTCAGCGATGGTCCTGGTGGAAACGGGCGACTGTGAAGCCGCGCTCCCGCATCTGGCAGTCGCACGAGAGGTGTATCCCACTGCGGCCATCGTCCGAGACCTCAGGGGTCGGTGCGAAGACCTCCCGGAATCGCCACCACTTGAGCGGGATGTTGGCCCAGTGTCTGTTGATGACATCGGTGGGGTCATCGGTTTAGCGGGCCTTGTCGGAGGGACTGTCGTTAGTGGAGGCGAACCTAGTGCTACGCCCCATAAGTTATGGTACATAGGCGGCGAGTGTAGTAAGATGGT
>JBBEBG010000006.1 GCA_040882465.1 Gemmatimonadota bacterium | reverse complement strand
GAGACCGGTGCCAACGAGGCGGGCCAACCGGAATGAGGGGGCGGGGTTGCCGGAGCGGCCGACCGGGGCAAAGGAGGAGGCGCGACTGGAGTGATCGGACCGGCCGGAGCGACCGGAATGATGGGAGCGGAGTTGCCGGAGGGACGGGGCTGAACGACCCGTCGGGCACGCGCCGAGCGACCGGCGTGAGCTGGCCCGGCGGCCGACGCGGATCACGGCTGCTGACTCTACCCCGTGCCGCGCCGCACCGGGACGGGTATCATGTTCGCGAGCTGTCGTTTCTCTTCCTCATCCTCATCCTTTTCATCTTTATTGGGGCGCCTCTAAGTCGGGGCGGATCACGATGCCGCGAACCACATGGCTTCCCTCGACGGGCCTGGTACATCTTCTCCCGATCCTCGCGGTTGCGAGTATGGAGTGGACTTCGCCACTCGCGGCCCAGGACGTCTCTTCACCGGAGTCTGTCGGAATGAGCGCAGGCCGCCTCGCTGAGGTCACCGCTCTCATGCAACAATACGTGGACGCGGGAACGATCGCGGGGGCTGCCGCGGGAGTCGCCCGCCGCGGCCAAATCGTCTACCTGGATGCCGTGGGATACCAGGATCTGGAATCTCGGACTTCCATGACCGACCGGTCGCTCTTCCGCATCTACTCCATGGCGAAGGCGGTGACCTCCGTCGCGGTCATGATGCTCTGGGAAGAGGACAGGTTCGAGCTCGACGACCCGGTCTCCCGCTACCTCCCCGATTTTTCGCGCGTCGCCGTGCAGGACCAGGCGTCGGGCTCGACTCGCCCTCCCGTTCGCGAAATCACAGTTCGCGATCTCATCCTGCACACGTCTGGACTCAACCATCGCACGTCGGCCCTCTATCGCGACCTCGGGGTCCGCAGGCGGGACATGACGATGGCCCAGTTCATCCAGAACATCGTCTCCGCGCCCCTCATGGAAGATCCCGGGACGCGCTACCGCTACAGCGAAGGGACGACGGTCCTCGGCGGCCTCGTGGAAGTCTGGTCGGGAATGCCGCTGGATGAGTTCATGGACCAGCGCATCTTCACACCCCTTCGCATGGTGGATACCGGATTCCAGGTGCGCACGGACCAGCTCGACCGGCTGACGACGGTCTATCGGCGAGGGGACGACGGAACGCTTTCGCCCTTCGAAATCGAAGAGATTCCCTTTACCGAACGTCCCGACCTCCTCGAGGGCGCGGTGGGGCTCGTCTCGACGGTGCCGGATTACCTTCGATTCGCTCAGATGCTCTTGAACCTGGGTGAGCTCGACGGCGCGCGGCTCCTCCGCTCCGAAACCGTGGAAATGATGATCCGAAACGGGCTTTCCGATGAAGTCCTGGCCGCCCGCCCCGGAGACTTGGGGTGGGGGCTCGGGAACGTGAACGTGGTTATGGGGACGGCGGACTCGGGAGGTGGGCCGTCGGGGACCGCGCCATCGGGAGGTGCTCCATCAGGAAGCGCGTCGCCGGGAAGCGCGAGCAGTACGCCTTCCGTCGGCGAATACGGGTGGGATGGGAGCGCGGGCACGATATTCTGGAACGACCCCGCCACGGAAACCGTGATCGTCCTGATGTGGCAAAATTCTCCGGCGAATCCCGAGTCACTCCGTCAGCGCCTCAAGGCGCTCGTCCACGCGGCGATTTTGGATTGAGAGCCGGCGGGAGCGGGGGACTTAGATGATCGTGGATTGAGAGCCGGGGAGGGCCGAGGACTGAGATGAAGGTCCTGATCGCCGGATGCGGCTACGTGGGCACAGAGCTCGGCCTCATCCTCGCGGCGGCCGGGCACGAGGTCTGGGGAGTCCGCCGCGATCCGAGTCGGCTGCCCGCACCGATCCAGCCAGTCGCCGCCGACCTGCTCGATCCCGGTTTGACGCGCCTTCTGCCGCGGGTGGACGCCGCAGTTTACACGGCGGCGGCCGGAGCGTCTTCGCCGGAAGCGTACCGCGCTGCCTACGTGGATGGCCCGCTGAACGTTCTGCGAGCCCTCGAATCCTCGCACGCGGAGGTCCGCCGCATCCTCTTCACCTCCAGCACCGCGGTCTGGGGTGATGCGGCCGGGACATGGGTGGATGAGGAGACCCCCACCTCGCCGGATGGCTTTCGCGGCGAGCTTGTTCTCGAAGGAGAAGACCGGCTGCGGGAGAGCAACGTCCCCTCCGTTTCACTTCGCCTGGGCGGAATCTACGGACCCGAACGCACCCGTCTCCTCGAGCGCGTTCGTGCCGGGGAGGCGCGTTGCCCGGAGGAAGGATCTCCGGCGGATCGGATATGGTCGAATCGCATTCACCGGGACGACGCCGCCGGGGCTCTCGCGCACCTCCTCATCCGGGACGATCCGCATCCAGTTTACGTCGGCGTGGATGACGAGCCCGTCCGCCTCTGCGACGTCTACACATTTGTTGCAGAGTTGTTGGGTGAACCCGTCCCCGCGCGCGGCGACGATGCGGATCGGACCCGCTCGAACAAACGGTGCTCGAACCGGCGGCTGCGAGCGTCAGGGTATCGGCTACGTTATCCGACGTTTCGGGAGGGGTACCGCTCGATGATCGAAGGAGCCCAGCTTGGTCAGCGTGCGGCGAGCTCGAGCGTCGAACAGGAGTTGCGCACGACGGAAGCGAAGTCAGGGACGAGCGCGAAGGAGAGGAACTCGCCGGGCTCGTAAGTCCGCGTCGGGGGGAGATGCACGATCAGGTGCCGGTCGCCCCCGTGCGCAGAAGGAACCGCGATCTCCGCTTCGATTTGCGCACCCGTATAGGTCGTCGAAACGACACGGCCGCGGAGGATCCCCTCCTGTTCTTCGCACTCGGCGAAGCCATCCGGCCGAACCGCTACCATCACTCGGCTTCCGATCGGGAGGCCCAGGCGATCGACGCGGCAGAATGACCCGAAGTCCGTCAGCACGCACCCGTCGTCGTTCTGGATCTCCCCCTGGAGAAGATTGGTGCGTCCCACGAAGGTCGCGACGAAGACGGACTCGGGGTGCTTGTAAATCTCCCGGGGGGATCCGGCCTGTTCGATGCGGCCGTGGTTCATGACGACCACCCGATCGGATATCGCGAGAGCGTCCCGCTGGTCGTGGCTCACGAGAATGCAGGTCATGCCCGTGCGCCGCAGAATGCCGAGGACCTCGTCACGGACTTGGGTGCGCAGGTGGGCATCGAGATTCGAAAAGGGTTCGTCCATGAGGACGACCACCGGCGCGGGGGCGAGGGCGCGTGCGAGCGCCACTCGCTGCTGCTGTCCCCCGGAGAGCTCGTGAGGATACCGGTTGAACAGGGCCTTCAGGTCGAGGATCCGGAGGACTTCGTCGGCCCGAGCTTTCCTGCTTCCCTTCGGGAGGCCGTCCAACCCGAACATGACATTTTCACCGACGGTGAGGTGCGGAAAGAGCGCATAGTCCTGGAACACCATTCCCACGCCCCGCTTTTCGGGCGGCACCCAACATCGATCGCCCGCAACCGTCCGGGCTCCGACGGCAATCGTTCCTGCATCGGGGACTTCGAAGCCCGCGATGAGACGGAGCGTGGTGGTCTTCCCGCATCCGGAGGGCCCGAGAAGGGTGAGGATCTCTCCCTCTCGTACTTCCAGGGAGACGTCCCGAACCGCCTCGACCGGACCCGGCCAGAAGCGCTTGGTTACGCCCCGGAGCTGGATGACGGGAGCGGACATATGGGCCAGTCCAGATGAGAATGAATTTCAACCACCGGCATCAAAAGGCTACCCGAGCCGGGGGGTGACGTCAACTCGCGGGCCGCCTGGTCCTCCCCGGCGCAAACTCTGATAGCAGGGCGGCGAATGCCGACGGCGGCGCGGCGAGCTCCGACGGGAGGCCGGCGAGCTCCGACGGCACCGCGGCCCCTTCTCCTTCGAAAAGCCTTCCGATGAGATGAGCGGTGATGGGGGCGAGGAGGATCCCATTTCGGAAGTGGCCGGTCGCAATGAGGAGTCCCTCGAGCTCCGGATCGGGCCCGATCAGGGGGTTTCCGTCGGAAGTCCCAGGGCGAAGCCCCGACCAGATCTCGGTCAGCGGCGCATCGGCGAGGTGGGGCGCCAGGCGGATCGCCCCTTCCAGGAGCCGCCGAATCCCCGCGGCCGTGTTCTCGATCCGATATCCGGCCTCCTCCATCGTGGCGCCCACGAGGACTCGCCCATCGTCTCTCGGAACGAGGTAGACGTCCTCGCTCTCGATCACCTGCGACGCGGGGGGGGTCGCCGGAAGCAGGGCGAGCATCTGTCCTCGCACGGGGCGGACGGGAAGAGGAGCTGGGAGACCCTCCAGGAGCGGGGACCAAGCGCCTGCCGCGAGGAGGACTCGTCCGGCCGGGATCGTGGATCCATCTGCGAGCCGAACGCCGGTGAATCGGCTGCGCTCGGCCAGGACCGTGATCGCTTCCGTGCCCATGCGGAGCTCGACACCGTGGTGAGTCGCGGCGCGGGCCAGCGCGTCCCCGAGTCGGCGGTTGTCTACGCGGAAGTCGTCGTGGATCAGGAGTGCTGCGCGAACGGACGGAGTGACCTGCGGTCCGGCGCCGCGGATCGCGTCCGGCGGAAGCCATTCCGCCGGGACTCCCCGATTCCTCGCCAGAATCGCGCGCGCCTCGAGCGCTCCGACTTCGTCGTCCGTGAGGGCGACGCGAAGCTTGCCGCATTTCCGAAACTCGACGGAGATTCCCGAGTCCTCCTCGATCCCCTGGACCCAGCGTTCGTACATCCGCAGGCTCCGGAGCCCCAACTCGAAGAGTGCCCCCGCATTCCGAGCCTCTCCGAGGGGGGAGAGCATTCCCGCGGCCGCATGGGTCGCGCCCCTCGCCGCCGCCTGCCCGCGTTCGATCACCGTGACCCGGAGCCCCATGCGAGCGGCTTCGAGAGCGGAAGCGAGCCCGATCACGCCCGCTCCGATGACCAGGAGATCAGGGTGGAGGTCGCGCGTCATCGGCAAGGGGGGGTCAAAGGGGGGGTCATCGGACGGATCCTTTTACGAAGTGTGCTGGTATTGTCATGTGAACGTTAAAGCTTGACGGATCGCCTCGACCTCGCCTAGTGTGCGAGGGCCCGAATGGGCCTCCCGGCCCACTCCGCAGCCCGGCCGGTCGCGAATCACGGGAACGCCCGGCAGGGGTGGTTGACGTGCGAAGGGGCGAACCTTCTCTTAGGCGTCGTTTCGTAGCAAGGCATAGTCGTAGGAGTGCGCATACGCGAAGGCCGAACGAGCCTCCGGGCCCGTGAATAACCGGGCCAGATCCGTCTCACGACATATTCCGGAGAGTGGCAAGATGACCTGTACCCGACGAGCGGGCGTGAGTCTCCTCCTCTTCAGCGGAGCCCTGCTGACGATCCCTACCTTTCCGGCGCACAGCGAGGCCCAGGAGGGGGGACGCTTCCGAGTCATGGTGGCCAATCTGAAGCCGACCGACGGCACCCGGGAGAATTTCGGCGCGGACGTCTCCGATCGCGTCCGAGACATCCTCGACCTCCCCACTCATGTGGCCATGTCCGAGCGGGATACGGACCAGGCGGCGCGGCAGTATGACCTTCGGGCGAGCAATCTTGATTGCACGACCGCGCGTCAGCTCGCCGACCTCCTGAGGGTGCCCCTGGTTTTCTGCGGCGACTACGCGACCGAGGGCGGCAACATCCGTTTCACGGGGTCGTTCTTCACGGTCCCGGGCGGGGAGGAATTCAGCGTGACCCCCGATCCGCTTCCTGAGAGAGAGACGCGCCAGGCGGCCGACCAGATTCTCGCCTTCTTCCAGGAAACGGTGGATCGCCTGAACCAGATCAGCTACTGCTTTCAGGACTACAATTCCGGGAATTGGGAGGGAGCACTTCAGTACTGCACGCGGGCCGTCGAGCTCGCACCCGAGTCGCGGCAGGCCCGCACGGCGCTCGCGCGGACCTATCAGGAGCTCGAGCGGTTCGAGGAAGCGCTCGAGGAGTTCGAAGTCCTTCTGGAGGCCGACCCCTATAGCAGCCCGAACCTGGAAGGGGCCGGTTACGCCGCCCTCCAGCTCGGAGAAAACGACAAGGCGTTCGACTATTACTCTCGCTATCTCGAGCTGAACCCGGACAATGCACAGGTCCGTATGCAGCTTGCCTATCAGCTCGCGCAGGCCGGAAACGACGAAGGCGCGATGGAGTTGGTCCGCGCCGGGGTCGAGCAGAATCCCGATGACGTGGACATTCATGAAGCGTACGGCACGTACGCAATGCGTGCGGCCGGAGCGCGGGCGGCGCTCGAGCCTCGGCCGGTCGGAGCGGGTGGGCCGCCCCAGATTTCGCCCGAAGTCGCCGAGCTGTATCGGAATGCCCTCCGTTCGCTCGAGGCCGTCTTCGAAGCGCGCGGAGTGGAGACCGACATCCGGCACATCCACAACTTGATCCGCGCTCGGATCCAGCTCGGCGAAGTGGAAAACGCGATCGACTTCGGCCGCCGCGCGATGGAACTCTTTGCGCAGGACCCGCAGATCCAGAGCCTCCTGGCGAGCGCGTACGCACGCAACGGCGATTATGCGGAAGCGATCCAGCGGATGCAGCGGGCCCTCGAGCTTCAGCCCGACCTTCCCAACGCGCACGTCCAGATGGCGCAGTGGCAACTCGAGTCCGGCAATCTCGACGGGGCGATTGAGGAGATTCGCCTGGCGAACGCGGCGACGGAGCAGTCACCCGACCAGCTCGGGGGCATCCTTTTCAGCCACGGGTGGACCAAGGAGATCACCGAGGCCGGGGATCTTCAGGACGGCGTCCGACTCATCGTCGCGGCGAAGAACCTCGAAGGGATCACAGATGCGTTCCGGTCGCAGGTGAACTTCTTCCACGGGGTGGCCCTGTACCAGCCGATCGACCGCGCGATGCGCGAAAGCACGAGCGTTGAAATTGCTCAGCGCTATCTTCCGGTGCTGAGGGAGCTTCGAGGGTACCTCGTGCAGGGCCAGGCTTACGCGCAGCAAGCGAATCAGAATGTGGCTCAGTTCATCCAGGGAACCGACGTCTGGATCGAAACGGCCGAAGCGGTGATCGCCCGCGGTTCTCGCGGAGGCTGATCCTAAAGTGAGTGACCCACCTCCCGGATGACTCGGGAGGGGGGAAGGAAATCGGGGGGGGGGGGGGGGGGGGGGGGGGGGGGGGGGGGGGGGGGGGGGGGGGG
>JBBEBG010000005.1 GCA_040882465.1 Gemmatimonadota bacterium | reverse complement strand
CTAGAACCTTCCAAGTCGCTAAGTGTTCGCACGGTGCGCGCCTCGAGGTCGACGATTTTGATCTCGTATCCGAATCCATCCAATCGTGGTGAATGAAAAGCGATGTATCTACCGTCGAAAGAAAAGTCGGCCTTGGCGCCCAGCTCGCCTGTAAAAAACACTTCGTCGCATCCCATCAAATTGCGAACGACCACGGAGCCGTTAACAAAAACAGACACCCGCGTACCGTCTTTAGAAAGCAATGGCCGATCGCCCACTCCAATATCGGGACAAGCCTCCATCGGCAACGCATCGGCCTCAGCGATATCGCCCCGGCGAAAATAGTACTCTCCGTCAATCGTCAAGATGACGTCGCGTCCGTCAAGTAAGCCCCAACTCGGGTAGTCACCAAGTGACTCTGGTCCAATGCGGCGACTAACGAAGCCGGTGTTCATATGAAGAATGCTGACACCTGCTCCGGGCATTCCGCTTCGGTAAATCACCCTATCGCCTTCCGGAGACCAATAGCCATCGATACCCGGCTCCACAAACAGACGCCTTTCACTTGACAAATCCACCACATGGAGGGCCATCGACGCTTGCTCGCGGTCTTGCAATGTAAACACCGCCTTCGTGCCGTCTGGAGAAACACGGGCGTAAGCAAAGACCGTTTCGGAGGAAGCCAACTCCAAAACCGGAGTGATCACCAGTTGTGGTTCCTGTGCGGTGGTGGCCGATCTGGTGGCGAACAAGGAAGCCGCAAGACTAACCAAAACACTGAAGAAGGACACCACGCGACTCGTGCGCATGATCAAGGCTTTCGAATCGACGCGTGAACCACTGACGCGACTTCGAGGGCGTCGCGCGTAACAAACACAATGGTATCACCACGAGATGCAATTTGAGATTGCGCATCAAGGGGTACGGGCAGCAGAAGGGAACCCTCATAGTCTCCGTGCGACGTCAGAATGTCGATCGTCGAGACGCCTCTTCCTGGATCGTCCTCCAATCCAATCATCACATGACCGTCGGCTAGGACGTGTATGAAGCGAAGGAGCTGCCTCCCATAGGCGAATTCAGCCCGTTCGACGTCAACGAGGAGCAAACCCTCACGCAATATGCGCTCATCCGCTGGCGATAAGGGGGGTACGGGTCGATGTGAAGCATCAATCACTTGAATGGTGTCGCCCACGAGTGTGCGTTGGATGAGCTGATAGCGATTCGAGTACGCCAGCCAAAGTGTGCCATCCGGAGCCACAGTAAAGATCAATTGAGGTACATAGCGCGCGAGCGCCAGGACAGATTCGGGTGCGTTACGTCCAAAGCCCCTAATCGGAGCGCCCGGAAAGGCCATTAGCGGTCGGTCGCGCAGATCGAACCGAGGACCGACCATGGGGGGGAGCGTATCTATCACGTTACCGTCTGGTGCTACCCTGATGAGAGCGACGGTTATCCGTGAGGACCCCTGAGGACGGAGTTCAGTTTCATCCAAGAAGTTGCCCTCGGCGTCAAATGCGCCCTGGCCTGTGATTCGGGCTGGAGTGACAAAGCCGTGGGAGTGGCTTTCGACCGGTACACCTGTGGAATCAAAAACATGGTAATAGCCTCGCGCATCGGACACCCACAGGTGGCTATTGGCGTCCCAGCCCATGGCGAGCGGAACGTCAAACTCACCCGGTCCCTCGCCTCGGGAGCCAATAGCGCGCACAAAGCGCCCGGAGGAATCAAACATATGAATATGGCCCAGCTGAGGATCAGCCACTAGGACTTCGCCGTGCGGTCCGATGGTCAGATTCAACGGGAATCCACCAAACACCTCATAAGCGGCGTCAGAGCGTCCCCCGATACGCCAATCAATATCGAGTGCCCACGTTGAGCTGGAGCGATCTTGAGCATGGACGGAAGCGAAGAAATAGCCGAGTGACCCCGAGCAAGTGAGCCCAACGAAAGCAAGACGCGTCAGCAAGTGCGTAGAATTGCTTAGGAAAGTGGTGCTCGGAAGCCCAAAGTCATCCCTACATGGCGGAAGTGGGACCGCGAAACGAGTGGCCAACAATGGCCGACACGTCTTCGGGCGACAGATCTGAGCGCAATTCTTCCGAGCGTACCGCTGAAACCAGAGTATCGAGCTGCTCATAGGTAAGCCCTCCGAAAAACATCCACCCGTTTATGACCAGCGTAGGAGTACCTAAAACTGCAAACGTCTCTCCCCAACGAAGACCTGCCTCAATACGAGCAATGTGGCCTGCCTCCGCCATGCAAACATTAAATTGTGCTATGTCTGCGATTCCGGCGTCATCGGCATACTCATCCCAACGCTTTACGCCGAACCATTCCTGGCCGCTGTAAAGAATGTGAGCCATCTCATCAAAGCGCTGGAATTCCATGGCGCACTCGACGGCAAGGGCGGCCACTCGCGCTTGCGGGTGAGCCGGCAAGGGATAATGTAAGTAATGAACTGCGACCTCTGTGGGATATGCCCGTCTGAGTTGGCGGATCACAGAATCGGCGACAGCGCAAGCGGGGCATTGATAGTCGACAAAGGCCATAATTTGTACAGGCGCGTCCGGACTGGCAGAATTCACAGAGGCGCCAAGCGCGGATGACCATTCCTCAATGTATTTGGGCTGATACAGGTCAGTGCGGGTCGCTGCAGAAAAGAATTCGCCGTGTATCAGCGTGACTGAAAAAACTAGGGCTGCGACAATAAGCGCAATGGAAGCGAGGCGGTCGATCATCGTCTGTTACCTCAATGAAGGTGAGTGTCACTGCCGCGTATGCACAGCGTCACGACCGCTCAAACAAAGTGTGGGTGGACAGGGCGCCTCGGCCATCTAAGGGCGGTGAGTCGTCATCCTACGTAGATACAGGTAATGCCGATCGGCCGCCATCCTTCGGGTCCCGAGCATGAATGCCAGCAAGGAGAACCGTTCCAAGCTCCGGATTGTTCTTCGCACGCAGCCTGTTTCGTCACATTATCGGGGCACGCAACCCAGCATAGATCGAATTCGCCCTCTAACCGGGGGGGTGAGCCCAAGAGGTTCGAGTACGCCCCGGATGCCAGCGCCAGGGCGGCAAACGCGATGATCTTAAGGCGAGTGTGCTTTGTCATTGTGAGATTGCCTCCGCGAGAGTACGGTGCATGAGAATGAGCAGGCCTTTGATATACCTGTCAACAAGAGCGGGATGCCCGTTGCGGGCGACGCGGCACCCCTGTCCACCCTTTCAAGTCCTACCGAGCTCGCTCCTACACTACGTTAGCGCATCCGGCACAAGATGCATGCATTCTGTGTGAATTGTGACGTCGGGAATTCCTGCATCATTCGCAAGTGCGATCCAGTCCTGAACGCCTATCGAATCCTGCATCGCGAACGAGGCGTCCGCGAACTGTCTGAACTGCCCCTGTTCGGCGGTGCACCCTGCTGCAATCGCCGCAGCGTCCGCGAAGGGATGAATGTCCAACGGCAGGTGGAGAAAGGTGACCTTCAATGCATCACCAAACTCTTCCTCGAGGGCCCACAAGGTATTCTCGTGGAAGTCGGGGCAATACGGGCACTGGAAACCCAAAAACGCGAAGACTTGCGCCGTGCCCGCTGATGAGGCGACCGTGAGCTTTTCGCCAAGCATATCCTCCCAACCCTCGACGTACTCGGGGGCGCCTGGCGCGATGCCCACCTCCGCGTCCCCGAAGAACTCCCGCCTCAGAAGAACTCCCACGAGAAGGACGGCGCAGATGGTGATTACTGTCATTGCACATACCGTCGACGACGCTTTCTCCATGGCCAACTCCCTCCGCAGCAGGAGCTGATACTGGGCCCTAACAGGTCTCGGAATGCGGGCCTGCTTTCATCGCCGGTGAAGCTTGGCGAAGGCAGGCGGCTGAGCTGGTGCGCGCCGAAGACTCTCGGGCGGACCTCATGGAGGTCCGCTACCAATCTTGAACTTCCGCCCAGATTCTCCAAACCAGGTCGTGTAGCCGTTCCGACCGAATCGTGTAGTGAATTCGACCCGCAACCGAACGAGCCGTTTACGGCGCGCTGCTGAGCGACTGCCCGAGGCCCTTCGCCACCTGTTGGATGGAGGGCAACGGTGCCGCGGGAGATTGCCCTGCGTTCTGCGTGAGCATGGTCCCGGCCCGATGAAGCCGCCGAGAATCGACATTCACGACAGCGGAAAGTTCGCTCCAAGAGCGGGCGGCCGGCGCCGACTCGAGAGCGGCGAGAACCAGGTTGGCGTTTAGGAGGAATGAAGCCGGTGGACCGCCCCGGTCCTTCACATGTCTGAAGTGATACTTGACCGTATCCGGCGCAACGTGCGCGAGTTTACCCCACTCGGAGCAGCTCCTGGGCGGCTCATTGGCCTCGAAAAGGGCTCGAAGAAGTCTCTTCTTGTATCGCGTGAATCCCTCGTGCTCGCTCACGAACTTCGCAAGAGTCGAGCGTACTTTCCGGACACGGACGCCGCGGATCGCACCCTCCAGACGTTCGAGTTCGGTCGTAAAGACAACTTCCTCGACCTCGAACCGCCGAAGTTCGAGAAGATTCCTCTCGCTCCGGCCTGTAAGGAGTATCCAGGGGACCCCGGGCAGTCTCGCCCTGAGCCGCCGCATGGAGTCCAAATGGGACCAATCGCGAAGTGATTCGGTCACCACGATGAGGGTGGCGGCCCGGTGCGCAGTGTGCTCGAAAGTATCCCAATCGTCCGTCACGGCGAGAGGAGGCGTGAGTACCTCAACGTGGGCGCGAAACCGTGGATCCGCGCAGAAGGCGAGCGTCATGGAGGAACCCGCCGTTGTCGAGATGACGGAAACCCATCCCCAATGGGATGCAATTGACAAATGCCCCCCCCCTCGTGCTTCGCGCAAGTGGCTTGTAACTGTATGGTACCGAGAGCGAGACGCGGTGTTTCGAGTGCCAGCATACCCTACGCCGCGTCGCCCACCGCTAACTCACGATGGCTTTCGTACCGGCTCCGCGCGATCTCGCCCGCTTCCACCCTCTCTCCACGCGGCCCACGAGGAGGCTGTCTGGTAGCTTCCGGGGACGGCCGCGCTCAGGAGAACGACAACTCGGCAGTCGGCACCGCGAGCGGATCGAAGGGCTTCCCCTTCGGCAACGCGCTCCGGACCACCGGCGTGGAGGCGAACGCGAAAGCCAAGGTAGGACGCGGGGTTGGGGAGAGCAACGATTCCGAGAGCGGGATGGGTGGCGAGAGGCTGGTCAGAGGAGGAGGCTGGCCGGGAGGTCAGAACGGGGTCGTCGGTGGCCCCATGTCCGGATGAGCCAGGAGGATGGGCGGATGGGCGAGGGTGACCGAAAGCGGAGCGGAGAACCGTGGGTCGAGGTCAGGCGTCCCCTTCGTCGGACGGGGACTGATCGAAGTCGAGCTCTGGAGCGGGCTCGGGATCGGACGGGTCGAAGGCGGGCGTCTGATCGAAGGAGAGCGCGGCCTGCGGCAGAGCGCGGGCGGGGGCAAGAGGCGGGGGCTGGAGAGGAATCTCGAGATGCAGGAGGATGGTCCGGACGGTGGGGGGGGGCGGTGATAAACGCGATCACCTGCATCTCTCCCTGGCAGGCCGGGAAGAGAAGTGGGAGCACCTCGCAGATCCGGGCGAAAAGGCGTGCCCAGGCGATGCGGCTCGATGGACTCGGCCGAGGCTCCGGAAGGGGCTCGGCCCCGATCGGCGGGTTTGCGGGCAGGGCGACCTCGGCTGCGCCCGGTCTCCCGAAGGCCACGACGATCCACCTGAAGCATTACGGCCCCGCGCACACGGGCTGGGACAGCGCGATCTACTTCGAGCAGGCGAATATCGTCCATCTCGGAGACCTGCGGTAAGTGCGACTCCGTGCGCCCGCGGGGAGATGCTTCGCCAACGTGACTAGTTCGGGAGGCGGGCCTCCCGTGCGAGGCGGACGATCTCCTCCGCGTGGCGACGGAGGAGGAAACGCTCTTCGACGAGTTGGGCGGCGGCCGCTTCGAGTCGCTCGACGTACACCTCGGGGGAGGAGTACCGTTCCTGAAAGGAGCGGCGGGAATCCCATGACCCCGAGCGGTCCACCTGCGCTTCCAGGAAGGGGAAATACGAACCGGTTCCGCCGCATTGCTCGCCGGGAGCGAAGCCGTCGCGACGGAGATTCCAGCCCGTATAGGTCCCGATCGGCACCTCGAAGTTGGGGTGCCGCACGCCCCCCAACATGTTCCCGTCGCCGTTGATCCCCGCGACCATGACGGTATAGGCGTCACCGCCCGTGGCCGGAATAGTCGAGTAATTCATGAGCTGAAGTGGGTTATAACTTGCCGTGTAAAGGACATCCGGTATTCGAGGGAATGCCGTGATCTCGGGCCGCAGGAGCCCGCCGCCCTCCGCCTTGGGATGTCGGCTGGGCGGAGGGAGGCGGTCCTCCGCCACCCACTCGTACAGGGCGACCGTGAGCGCCGTGCGGATCGGGGAGAGGGCCATCGGATTGCCGGGATTCTGGCACATCCCTGAGGTCGGCGTCTCGAGGTAGACTCCCCGCCCTCCGCCATGTTGGGTTCCCGCGATGAGATAGACGCGGACATTCTCGGGGAGCTCGATGTCGCGCCCGAGCGGATCCGTGACCACGAGGGACGCGCGCCCCTGCCAGAGCTCCGCCTCTCCATCGGTATGCACGACCTTCGGACAGGTATCCGATGCCGTGCAGCGCTCGAGAATGCCGTCGGTCCTCCCGCTGATGGGGTCGGTCAGCGTGCCGTAGGTGAAGGGGAACTGATCCCCGGGGAAGAGGTGGTCCTCGTGCTGGCGCTGCCACCGCCCCGGTTGGGAAAACGCGAAATTGGTGAAGGTCTTCCGTGAGCCCGCGATATCCGGGTGCATCCCGTCGAAGACGATGCGCCCCTCGACATCCTCGTTGAATCCCTGGTAGAGCATGTCGCGGAGATATCGTCCGCTCTGGGAGATCCCGATGGAGAGGGCGATCTTAGGAAGCTCACCGCCCGGCGCAAGCGGATTCACATTCCCCGCTTCGTCGGCCGTCCGGTACCGGAGGAAGGAAATCACGTCCCGCGTCGCGGCGAATCCCAACCCCATCACGATCGGGTCCTTCGCTTCGTAAATGAATTCGTAGATCGCGCCTCCGTCGAAGCCGGCGGGCCGCTCGATCGTGACTCGCCTCTCGTCTTCGAATCGCCATCTCAGGTCGTCAGGCGTGGAGCGCCGGTCGAACTGGTTCTGGCGGACGGTGAGCGTGGCCTGAGCGGGGTCGAGAGAGGCCGTCGGATAACTGAGCGTTGCGGTCGAAATCGAGTCGTCGTTGTTGAAGATGAACTCCGTGTAGGCGGGCCCCTCGAGGGGGGAGCCGTCCACATTTCGCGCGATGGGAAGCCGAGCGGTGACGTTGTTTTGCGTTGCCGGGAGATCCCCCTGCCATCCTACGCGAACCAGCGCGAAGCCCATCTCGAGGAGCACCGCTTCCCCCGCTCCGGCCCCGCCGCGGTTCGGGACGGTGTGGTAGAGTGCCCCGTTCCAGCGGGACATGTCGCGGGGGCGATAAATCTCGACGGTCGTGGCGTATTCGACCCGCCCCCGCTCGTTCCTCGGGGCCCGATCGAGGTTCACGATCCCCAGGTGAAGGAGGTGGGCCGGATCGACTTCCCCGAAAAAGACGCCGCGCAGCCGTTCGTATTGGCCCACGGCGCCGAAGCTCTCGCCGTCGAGCGCCGGGGACTCCACGACCTCCAACTCGATCCGGGCGATCTGCGCGGAAGCGGGGGCGGCGACCAGGGTTGCCGCTGAGACGGCGTGGACCGCGACGAGTCGTCTGAGTTTCATCGAGCCTTTGCCCCTCGGTTCGGTTACACGCTTCGGCGCGCCCGGTCCTTCTCGTCGGCGGCGCGGATGGCGGAACGCATCGTCTCCCAGTCGCCTTCGGAGAGCGACGAGAGATGGTAGAACTGCCCCGCGCCGATCAGATGGGCCGCGCCGTCGATCACGATGCATTCCCCCGTCAGATATTCGCAACCGTCCGCCATGAGGAAGGTGGCGAGGTTGCGCAGCTCGTCCATCCGGCCGGCTCTCCCCATCGGGATGGACTCCATCGCGGGGTAGACGTCCTCGAGCCCTTCGGGACGGAGACGCTCAGTCGCGCCCTTCGTCGGAAAGGAGCCCGGTGCGATCGCGTTGAGTCGAATCCCGTAGGGCGCCCACTCGGCGGCGAGCGAGCGGGTCATGATGTGGACGCCCGCCTTCGCCATCGCGGAGGGAACGACGAACGCGCTTCCGTTCCAGACCCAGGTGACGAGAATCGAGATGACGTTTCCGGGAACACCGTCCGCAATCCATCGGCGCCCCACCGCGTGGGTCACGTAAAAGGTCCCGTGGAGGACGATGTTCGCGATGGCGTCGAAGCCGCGGGTGGACAGGTCCTTCGTGGGGGAAATGAAGTTCCCCGCGGCGTTGTTGACGAGCCCTGTCAGAGGTCCGCCGTCTGCCCAGATCGCCCCGGCCATCTCGTCCACGGCCTCCGCGCTCCGGATGTCCACGCCGAAGGTCTTCACGCTTCCGCCGCGGCGGTCCATGAGCTCGGCCGCCGTTTCGTCGAGCACGCCCTTCCTCCGCCCGCAAATGAAGAGCTCCGCTCCCAGGGAGAGGTAAGCCTCGGTCATCTCCTTTCCGAGGCCCGTTCCTCCTCCGGTCACGAGGATTCGTTTCCCCTGGAGAAGCCCTTCCCTGAACATCGAATTCACCCGTTTCTCCCGTTCGCGGGGGACGCGGACGCCCGCAATGGGGCGCCGCCAGGCCGGCTCCGGGCCAGTATACCGCGGGAGGGGAAGCGGCGCACTCGGGAGGGCCCGAGCCCGGGACCGGGCAACGAGTCCGCCGCGGGACGTTGGGCAGGGAGTCCGGAGGGCCCGGTGACGCCTACCCGCCGTCCCGCAAATCCCTTATGGTTCGGCAGTTGCAGGGGAAGGGGGCGGCGTCCGTCGCCACTCCTCCCGCCGTTCGACCCCCCGATGGGCAGGGAGATGAAGTACCATACCGACGACACGCGAATCACCGGGATGGAGGAGGTGGTCGCGCCCGAGGTCTTGCTCCGAGATCTTCCGGTTTCCGACGCGGCCTCGCAGCTCGTGTTTTCGTCCCGGGCGCGCATCAGCGACATCATCCACGGCCGGGACGACCGGCTCCTCGTGGTGGTCGGCCCCTGCTCGATCCACGATCCGGCGGCGGCGCTCGAATACGGGACGCGTCTCAAAGCCGAGGCGGACCGTTGGAAGGAGGTCCTCGAAATCGTCATGCGGGTGTACTTCGAAAAGCCGCGGACGACGGTCGGATGGAAGGGGCTGATCAACGATCCCTACCTGAACAACTCGTTCGGAGTGAACGAGGGGCTCCGGATCGCACGGGGGCTCCTTCGCGACCTCGTGGATATGGGGCTCGCCACCGGAACCGAATACCTCGATCCGATTTCCCCCCAGTACTCCGGCGACCTCGTTTGTTGGGGCGCGATCGGAGCGCGCACGACCGAAAGCCAGGTCCACCGCCAGCTCGCGTCGGGACTCTCCTGTCCGATCGGCTTCAAGAACAGCACGCTCGGCTCGGTTCAGGTGGCGGTGGACGCCGTCCGGGCCGCGCGCAGCTCGCACATCTTCCTCTCGGTCACGAAGCAGGGAAGGTCGGCGATTTTTTCGACCTCGGGAAATGAAGACTGCCACATCATCCTGCGGGGCGGCAGCGACGGCCCGAATTACGACAGCGCCTCGGTGCGGGCTGCGACCGCCCTCCTCCGCGCGGCAGGCCTTCCCCCACGGCTGATGATCGACCTGAGCCATGCGAACAGCCGCAAGGAATACAAGCGCCAATTGGAGGCCTGCGCGGACGTTTGTGACCAGCTCCGCACCGGCGAGGAGGGGATCATGGGCGTCATGATCGAAAGCAATCTGGTGGAAGGCGCCCAGGCGCTCGATCCGGGGCAAAAGCTCGTGTACGGTCAGAGCGTCACCGACGCCTGTCTCGGCTGGGAAGACACGCTGGGTTGCCTCGAAAGCCTCGCGGAGGTGAACCAGGCCCGGATGGCCTTCCTCGCCGCCGGCGCTACCTGAGCTCCAACGCCGCCAGAGCGGCGCTCAGCTCGCGAAGCGCGGCACGCGCTTCGGCATCGTAGGCCTGCGCGTTCGCCCGCGCCGGATTCGTCCCGTTGAAGTAAGTCCCGCTCTCCAATCCTTCTCCGGTGATGAGGTGCATCACCGCCCTCTTCCCGTCTTCCACCGAGCTCCGCGGCGCCGTCCCCCGCGCGAGCACCATGTTCGTGTCCATGAGGGTCGCAGGATGGAGGGAGAGTGCGATCACTCCGGTTCCTTCGAGCTCCTGGGCGAGATCCACCGTGAAGAGGATCTGCGCGAGCTTGCTCTGTCCGTAGGCACGCCCGTCCGTGTAGCCCACGTCGAGGTTCACGTTGCCGAAGTCGAGAGGGGATTGTGCCCCGGATGCCACGTTCACGATACGGCCGGGCGCACTTTCCACGAGTAAGGGAAGGAGCATCCTTGTGAGGAGGAACCCGGCAAGGTAGTTCACCTGAAAGTGGAGCTCGTGCCCGTCCGCGCTCAGGACTCGCCCCTGGTCGGCTTCGAGCCAGATCCCTGCGTTATTGACCAGGACGTCGAGCCGGTCGTAGTCCTCCAAGATGGCCCGCGCGAGCTCCCGAACCTGCTCCAGCTCCCCGAAGTCGGCGGCGTAAAACCGCGCGCTTCCGACGCCTTCGGCCTCGATCTCCGCGACGAGCTCCATCCCACGCTCGCGGTTCCTTCCATGCACGATCACATGTGCGCCGGTCCCCGCGACGGCGCGGGCGACCTCGCGCCCGAGGCCGTCGGTGGAGCCGGTCACGAGGACGACCTGTTGATCCTCACCGACGGCAGGTGCCTGCGCGGCCACGTGGGCTCCGAGCGTGAAGGGAAGGGTAGGTGAAAGCAGGACCCCGAGGAGGAGCATCGCGCCGGTACCCATCAGGGGTCCGAAGTCCGCGCCGCGAGCGGCCGGCCGATTCGTCCGCTCTCTCTTCATCGCTCGAGCCTCCTCCCCAAGGTGTGCGTCGTCTCCCGGCGACGACTTTCTCTATCCCGAACCGGAGCCACCGTTCCACGGCCGGCGCGCGCTTGCCATCGGCCGACGCGGATCCTACCGTCCCGGCAGCGACGGGCGGGCCGTCGGCCCGGCGGCATCCACCGATGACGTCGCGAGATTCGGAGATCGAGGGAGAGGTTAAGCATGCGAGCGATACGAGTCCATGAGATCGGGGGCGCTGAGGTCCTGGGGGTCGAAGAAATCGCCGCGCCGACCCCGGGCGAAGGCGAAGCGAGGGTGAAGATCGCCGCGGCCGGCGTCAACTTCATTGATGTCTATCAGCGCACCGGCGCCTATAAGATGCCCCTCCCCTTTACGCCCGGGATGGAAGGAGCGGGGGTGGTGGACGCGGTCGGAGCGGGAGTGACCGGGGTCAAAGTCGGTGACCGCGTCGCGTATGCGATGCAGGCGGGGAGTTACGCCGAGCAGGCGATCGTCCCCGCGTGGAAGCTCGTGCCCGTCCCGGACGCGGTGGAGCTCGACGCGGCGGCTGCGGTGATGCTCCAGGGGATGACCGCCCACTACCTGGCCTTCAGCACTTTCCCGCTCGCGAAGGGGCAGCGAGCGCTCGTGCATGCGGCGGCCGGCGGGGTCGGGCTCCTCCTGACCCAGATCGCCAAGCGCCTCGGGGCCACCGTCTACGGGACCGTTTCGACCGAACAGAAAGCCGAGCTCGCGCGTGCAACCGGCGCCGACGAGGTGATCCGTTACGACCAGACCGATTTTGCCGAGGAAGTGAGGCGCTTCACCGGCGGGGAGGGACTCGACGTCGTGTACGACTCGGTGGGCAAGGACACCTTCGATCGGAGCATGTCGGTGCTCCGCCCCAGGGGCATGATGGTTCTCTACGGGCAGTCGAGCGGCGCCGTCCCTCCCGTGGATCCGCAGCGCCTGAATTCGGGAGGCTCGCTCTTCCTGACCCGCCCCACGCTCGGTCACTACATCGCGAGCCCCGTCGAGCTCCGGCGCCGAGCCGGCGACCTCTTCGATTGGATCGCATCCGGCGAGCTGAAGGTGAGAATCGGGGAGCGGCACCCCCTCGAAGAGGCGGGAGTCGCGCACGAGCGATTGACGGGAAGGAAAACGACCGGAAAAGTCCTGCTCGAAATCGGGTGACGCCCACGGGGCGGCGGGGCGAAAACTCGCCCCGCCGCCTTCCGCGTCTCACCTACGTTCTCCGTCCTGTCAGTCGTTCGGCATGGACGCATTGCCGTCCAACGCGAAAGTCAGGACCCGCCCCGACGGCCCATTCGCGCCGCCCGGGCCCGTAAGCATCGTCACATACTGCCGCCCGTCGAGCTCGTAGGTCATCATCGCTCCGGGCCCGCGGGCGATCTCCGCCTCCCAGAGGATGCGCCCGGTCGCTGGGTCGTGGGCGTAAAAGCGCCCATCGTTCCTCGCGCTGAAGAGGAGGCCGCCTGCCGTCGAGAGCGTCCCGCCGTTGCGTGACGACTCGTAGGGAATCCTCCAGCGCTCCTCCTGGGCCACCGGATCCCAGCCGAGCAGGAATCCGGCCGGCTGGGGGGCCGGGGGCGCCGTGACGCCTCCCCGACCGCCGCCTCCGCCCGTTCCGGTGTTGAACTGTCCGGGCCGGATGACGAAGTCCGTGTTTCGACGATAAAACGACTGCGTGTTCTGGCCCGAGATAAAGACGAGGCCGACTTCCGGATTGAAGGACATCGGCTCCCAGTTATGGGCTCCGCGCGGACCCGGTGCGAGGTAGGCGCCGACTTCGTCGTACCGGGCCTCCGGTGTTTCGACCGGCCGCCCCGTCGTCGGATCCACATGCGAGGCCCAGGTCACATGGGCGATCGCTTGGGCCGAGATGAACTCTCCGGTGATCCGGTCGAGGACGTAGAAGAAGCCATTCTTGGGGGCCTGCATCAGGACCCGCCGCTCCTCCCCGTTGATCACCAGGTCCGCGAGCATGATGTGTTGAGTCGCCGTATAGTCCCAGTCGTCCCCCGGGGCCGTCTGGTAATACCACGCCATTTCGCCCGTGTCCCCGTTCAGGGCGACGATCGAGGCGAGGAAGAGATTGTCGCCCTGTCCGGCGCTCCGGTGCTCGCGGCTCCAGGGGGAGCCGTTCCCTACACCGATGTAGACGAGATTCGCTTCCGGATCGTAGGCGATGGCGTCCCAGACGGTTCCCCCGCCGCCGAGCTCCCACCAGTTCCCGGCCCAGGTGCTCGCTGCCATCTCGAGGGCGAAGGACTCGAAGCCAAGGGAGGGGTCGCCCGGAACCGTGTAGAAACGCCACACCTCTTCCCCGGTCTCGGCGTCGTATGCGGTCACGTATCCGCGGACGCCGTATTCCGCGCCTCCATTTCCGATGACCACCTTCCCGCGGACGATGCGCGGCGCTCCCGTGATGCTGTATTCGTCTCCCGGAGGCACGGTCTGCCGGGCCCAGACAAGTCGGCCGGTCTCCGCGTCCAGCGCCACGAGCCGCCCGTCCAGGAGCCCGGCATAGATTTTTCCTTCGTAGAGGGCCACGCCCCGGTTGGCCGGACCGCAACAGATGCTCGGCCCGCCGTTTGCGAGTCCTCCCTGGATGATCCCCGGATCCCATCGCCAGATCTCCTCGCCGGTCCGGGCGTCGAGGGCGAAGACGACGCTCCAGGTCCCGGTCGCGTACATGATGCCATCGGAGACGAGGGGGGTTGCCTCGAGCTGTCCCTGTGGGCTCCCGATCTCGTAAGACCAGGCCAGCCCCAGGCGGCTCACATTTCCGGCGTTGATCTGATCGAGGGGGCTGAAGCGCTGCTCCGCGAAGTCGCGACCGTTCGTGAGCCACTCGGTCCGATTCGGATTGGCGAGTGCCTCGTCGTCCACGTTCCGGCCCCACTGCGCATCGGCGGGAAAGGCCGTGAGCCCCATGGCGAAGGGGAGAGTGAGATGCAGGAGTCGTCGCTTCATGGAAGGCCTCGTTCGCAGGTCGCTGAAGGTGCCCCGGGGGGGCGGCGGGGCGGACGCCCGGTCGCCACGTGCGCGCAGAAGTGGAAGGAAGAGACGGGAGGCGGCCCACCCTTGTCAACGGACCGCGATCCGACCGCTCCGGTGTCTCAGGAGGCCTTGCCCTGAACTTCTCCTACGATTCGCTTCGCGACCAGATCCGGCACGGGTTCGTACGCCACGAGTTCGCGCACGTGGTGCGCGCGCCCCTGGGTCATCGCGCGGAGCGCGGCGGCGTACTTGTAGAGCTCCGCCTGGGGGACCCGAGCCCGAACGACGGTGCGCCCACCACCTCCATCCATCCCGAGCACCTTCCCCCTACGCTGTGTGATGTCGGCGAGGATGTCGCCCATGAAGGTCTCTGGCGTCGTCACGGCGACCGCCATGATCGGCTCGAGGAGGATCGGCCCGGCCTGCTGCGCGGCCTTCTGGAAAGCGAGTGACCCCGCGATCTGGAATGCGATGTCCGAGGAGTCCACGGTGTGGTAGGTCCCGTCGAAACACTCCGCCCGGACGTCCACGAGGGGATAACCGGCGACGATTCCCTTTCCGGCCGCCTCGACGATTCCGCGTTCCACCGACGGGATGAACTTCCCGGGGATCACCCCACCCTTGATCCCGTTCACGAACTCGAACCCGGAACCGGGGGGAAGGGGCTCGAGCCGGATCCAACAGTCGCCGAATTGTCCCCGTCCGCCGGACTGTTTCTTGTGACGCCCCTGTGCCTCGGCCGGCAGAGTGATCGTTTCGCGGTAGGCGATCCGGGGCCGCTCCGTCTCCACCTTGACCCCGTACTTCCGGGCCATCCGCTCGATCTGGATGTCCAGGTGGAGCTCTCCGAGCCCGCGTACGATCGTCTGGTGGAGCTCCGAGTTGTACTCGAACTGGAAGGCCGGATCCTCCTCGCGGAGATGGCTCAGGACCTCCCCGAGGCGGTCGTCATCCTTTCGGCTCACGCCACGCACCGCCAGCGTGATGTCCGGGCGGGGGAAAGCGATTCCCGGAATCAGGACGGGTCGCGAGGGCGCGGCGAGAGTGTCGTTCGTGTGGGTGTCCCGTAGCTTTGCGACGACCCCGATGTCCCCCGCGTGGAGCCTCTGCACTTCCGGCCGCTCCTTGCCGAAGGGGACGGAGAGATGGTTGAGCTTTTCCGGACTCGCCCGTCCCACATTCACGACCTGGGCGCCGGATTCCACCCGTCCTCCGTAGACGCGGAAAAGCGAGAGATTTCCCACGTGCGGCTCCGCCGTCGTCTTGAAGACGAGGGCCGAAAATGGGTCGCCGTCCGCGGCAGAGAGCTGAACCTCCCCCTTCCCGTTGTTCTGGGAAGCCGGTTGGGGAGGGGCCGCCGCCGGGCTGGGGAGGAGCTGCACCATCCGCCGGAGCAGGGCCCGAACCCCGTACCCTTTCCGGGCCGACCCGAGGAGGACCGGCACCACGTCCCCGCGCGCCATCCCGCGGGCCATCGCGGCGATGGCGTCCTCCCTCGAGATTCCGCCCCCCTCGAGATACTGCTCCAGGAGACTCTCGTCCTGCGTGGCGAGGGTTTCCTGGAGCTCGGTTCGCCACCGATCGAAAGAGCCCTGGAGCTCCGACGGGATCTCACCGACCTCGAACTCGCCCTTTCCATCCGGGGCACCGTAGAAGTGGGCGCGCTCCCGAAAAAGGTTGATGAGCCCCTGGAACCCGTCGCCGGAGCCGATGGGAATCTCCACGGGGAGCGCCTTCGGCGTGAGCCGCTCCTTCGCATCCTGGTAAACGCCGTGGAAGTCCGCATGCTCCTTATCCATCATCGAAATGAAAAGGATCCGGGGGATCCCGCGTTCCTCGCAATATTCCCAGACTTTCTCCGTTCCAACCTCGACTCCGGAGGTCGCGCTCAGCACGATCACCGCCGCGTCCGCAACCCGAACGGCCGCCAAGGCGTCCGCGGTGAAGTCGAGGTATCCCGGGGTGTCCAGGAGGTTGAGCTTCGTGTCCGTCCACTCGGCGAAGGCCGGGGTGAGCTGCATGGACACGCGGTGGGAGATCTCTTCGGGGGTCGTCATGGTGAGGGCGTGGCCCTCGTCCACGTTCCCCTTCCGCTGCGACGTCCCCGTCGCGAAGCATAGGGCGTCCACGAGCGTGGTTTTTCCCGAGCTTGCGTGCCCCAGGATGGCAATGTTGCGGATTTGGTCGGTCGGATAGTCCTTCGCAGACGGCATCGTGCCTCCGGAAAGGGCCGGCCCAAGCGGCCCGGTGTGGCCGGCCTCCGAGCTTCCTCGGCGACCTGCCTTCGAATGCGGTGGAGGATGCCGACGGATGCGGGACGCCGCCTCAGGCGGCGGGCGCCTCCGTCAGTGGAGCGCCCACTCGAGCCGAACCCTTTTCCCCTCCCACCGAATGGATTCCCACCGCCGGATCTTCTCCGGATCGCGGTAGTGGAAAGTCAGCGTCGGCTCGGGCATTCCGTCCAGGCCCGTGAACTCCACGCCATGCACTTTCCCTTCGAATTTCTCTCCGTCCTCGTCGTCCGCCAGGGAGGCGTCCATCCCCGTGTGGACCATTCCCTCCTCGATGACGCCGACCAGCCCGAAGAGATAGCGGTCCTTGAGGTTCACTGCCCGGTGGACTTCGAAGAGAGCGGCCATGGTCGAACTCCTTGTTGAAGGGAGAGACCCACGGGAGGTCACAGATGCGGGCCCGCGGACGGGGGGGAACCCGCCGGGTCCGGGTGAAACTCCTATAACAAGGTTCTTCCGAAGCCCGGCTCGGGCAAGGGTCCCTCCCCGGGGGCTTCTCTCCCATTGCTTTCGGGGTCCCTCCGGGCCGGAGAGCCCCTGCGCCGCCGAGCACCGCGAGACCGGAATCTCCCGTTGCCTGTCGCCCGGGGGTCCGGTAGCCCGCCGCACAAGAGTCGTGGTATCTTTCGGGCTGTTCGTCAACGAGTGAAGATGGGGTTCGCCTGAAGCACGTAAGGGAGGAGGAAATGGCTGATCGCGGGACGGGTCCCAGGGAGACCCTGTCGGTCCGGGACAACCGCAACGGGAAGGAATACGAGTTCGAGATCCTCGAGGGGGATGTCGTCCGCGCAATGGACTTCCGCCAGATCCGGGTGGATCCCGACGACTTCGGGATGATGACCTACGATCCCGCCTACACGAACACGGCGTCCACGCGGAGCACGATCACCGAGATCGACGGCGAAAAGGGGATTCTCCGCTACCGCGGCTATCCGATCGAGCAGCTCGCGGAAAAGAGCTCGTTCCTCGAGGTCGCCTATCTCATCCTGAAGGGAGAGCTCCCCTCCGCGAGCGAGCTCGAGACATTCGTCCACGACGTCACCTACCACACCTACATCCACCAGAACATCACGAAGCTGCTCGACGGCTTCCGGTACGACGCGCACACCATGGGGATGATGATCTCCGCGGTGGCCGCGTTGTCCACCTTTTATCCGGAATCGAAAGAGGTCCACGATCCGGCGAACCGGTGGGAACAGATCGTCCGCCTGGTGGCGAAGATGCCGACGCTCGCTGCCTTCTGCTTTCGCCATCACCGGGGACTCCCGTACGTCTTCCCGGAAAATCAGCTCGGATATTCCGCGAATTTCCTGAACATGCTCTTCAGGATCGGCGTGCGTGAATATCGCCCGTCGCCCGTCCTCGAGCGGGCGCTCGACGTGCTCTTCATCCTCCATGCCGACCACGAGCAAAACTGCTCCACGACCGCGATGCGGGTGATCGGGAGCTCCCAGACCGATCCCTATTCCTCGCTCGCCGGAGCGATGGCGGCGCTCTACGGCCCCCTCCACGGGGGCGCGAATGAAGCGGTCCTTCGGATGCTGAACGAAATCGGGGAGGTGAAACACATCCCGGCCTTCCTGGAGAGTGTAAAGAGGGGGGAACGCCGCCTGATGGGCTTCGGGCACCGGGTCTACAGGGCCTACGATCCCCGGGCGAGCATCATCAAGCAGACGGCGTACGACGTCTTCGGCGTCACCGGAAAAAACCCCCTCCTCGACATCGCGCTGGAGCTCGAGACGATCGCGCTGAGCGAGGACTATTTCATGTCACGGAATCTCTACCCGAACGTGGACTTCTATTCGGGGCTCATCTACCAAGCCCTCGGATTTCCCGTCGAGATGTTCCCGGTGCTCTTCGCCGTGCCCCGTGCCGTCGGCTGGCTCGCGCAGTGGGAGGAAATGCTCACGGACAATGAACAGAGGATCGCCCGGCCGCGGCAGGTCTACGAAGGGAGTGGGGAGCGGGCATACGTCTCCATGGACCAGCGAGGGTGACGGCGCCGCGGGTCGGAGTCTATGGGTGGGGGATCGTCGCGCCCCGCTCTCCAAACATCGAAGCCTTCGCCCGCAACCTGGAGTCGGCCGAGAGTTGGCTCTCCCCCTTCCAGGGCTTCGGGCCGAACAACTTCCTCTCCGGAAACCTCGACTTCGACTTTGCGCCCTACCGCGAGTGGATCGACGCCCGTTTCCCCCCGAATCGGTACTCCCAGCTCACCGGGAAGATGGACTTCACCACCCTCTTCGCGATCGGGGCCTTCGTGCAGGCGCTCGAGCAGAATCCCGGGATCGAGGGAGTCCTCCAGGAGCTCGGACCAAAGGCGCACGTGTACTTCGGAACGGGGCTCGGCGCCTTTCCCACCATCTACGACGCGTCGGTCCAGCTCGATCGGGCCCAGAAGCGCTGGGATCGCTTCTGGGCAGACCCCGATCGTTGCCCGGCGCTTCGAGCGTTTCGAAGTGGCGAAGAGACGTCTCCCGGCGAGGCGCATCCCGCGGATCCCGCGACGATCGAGGATCCGGACGAGCGCGAGGCGGCGGAGCGCGAATGGAATGCCCACTGGGCGGCCCGCTCCCCGGCGCTGCATGAATACCTCGCGGAGCAGGCGGGGCTCGAAGGCCTCACGGTGTCCGGAGAGGTCGAGGCCGGAAAGCTCAAGGTCATGCGCGAAAAGGAGCGTCGCCGGGCCAGGCTGCAGGAGCGCTGGAACGCGCCGCCTCCGCCCTGGACGGAAGTCTCCACGAATGTCCTCTGGAACATCCCGAACACACCCGCCGCCCAGGTCTCGATGCTGGGGCGGATCACCGGTTTTTCGTATGCGCCCGTGGCCGCCTGTGCCACCTTCGGAGTCTGCCTCAAGCTCGCCATGGACGCGATTCAACGGGGCGAGGCGCGTGCGGTCGTCGTCGGCGCGACGGATCCGCCGCCGCATCCGCTCACGGTTGGCGCATTTTACGGAGCGCGGGTCGTGTCGGCCGATGCCGAGGTCTCCAAGCCGCTGACCGGCCTCCGGGGAACGCACGTGTCGGGGGGCTCGGTGGCCTGGATCGTGGGCGAGCGATCCTTCATGGAAGCGAAAGGGTTCAGGCCCCTGGGGATGGAGCCGGTCTCGGTGGGGGTCTCCTCCGACGCCGAACACATCATCACTCCTTCGAAGGAAGGTCCCCTCCATGCGATCCGCGACGCGCTCGCGCGCGGGGCGATGAATCCCGAAGAGATCACGAGTTGGGACCTTCACGCCACCGCCACCCCCGGGGACTACCTCGAGGTCGAGAACTTGCGGGAGATCTTTCCCGAGACCGTCCTCGTCACGGCGCGCAAAGGCACCTTCGGTCACGGAATGAGCGCCGGGGGCGGATGGGAGCTCACCGCCCAGTACCTCGGGGTGGGGCGCGGCGTCCTCTATCCGACTCCGCTCACCCGCGAGGAGCTGAACATCGAGATCGCCGGCGTGCACAAAGGTTTCGTGTACGACATTGCGTGCAAGGCGCCGGGCGGCGCGATGGGGAAGCTTTCGATGGGTGTGGGAGGGGTGAACGCCTGCGTGGTTTCCCGTCCCCTGGAGGGCGATCCCTCGGAGGAGTGAGGCGCCGCGCAGGTCGGGGAGGGAGCTTCGGCGCCGCCCGCACGTCGCCGGTTCCGCCGCTCAGCGCAGGTGCAGCATGTCTCGGTAGGTCGGGATCGGCCAACGGTCGTCGGGAATCACCTTTTCGAGACGATCCACCACGCGCCGCACGCGGGCCATCGCGGGGAGAATCTTCTCCCGCATGTGCACGACTTTCGAGGACACCTCTTCTCCTCCCAGCTCGGCGTTCTGCGCCTGGAGCTCCTCGAGCGCTCCCTCCAGCTCGTCCACAAGCTCCACGACCAGCTTGGCGGTCCGCGTCACCGCCGTGGCCTTGATTCCGGCCTCTTTTGCACCGCGAACCGCCTCGAGGAGCTCATTCAGGTGCCGGATCGCGGCGGTGAGGATCATGGTCCGTCCGATCGCGGCCGCGGTCTCCCCCTCGATGTTCACCGTATGAAAGTAATGGTGCAGCGCGATGTCGTAACGAGACTCGAGCTCCCGCCGGGAGAGGACGCCGAACCGCTCGAAGATCTCCGCGTTTTTGTCCTTCACGAGGTGGGGAAGGGAGTCGAGGGTCGTCCGCAGATCCAGGAGACCGCGGCGCTTTGCCTCTTCTTCCCACGCGCCCGAATATCCGTCCCCATTAAAGACGATATGGCGCACCTCTCCAGCCGCCTCGGCCAGGACCTTTCCCAATGCCACCTGGAGGCCGCTCCCGGACGCCTTCTCCGCCTCGAGCTTGTCGCAAAGCTCGTCAATGGATTCGGCGACTATCGTGTTCAGGACGGTGGCGGGAAAGGAGATGCTCTGCGAGGCCCCGAGCGCGCGAAACTCGAACTTGTTCCCGGTGAAGGCGAAGGGAGAGGTCCGATTCCGGTCCCCGGCGTGTTTCGGGAGTGCGGGAAGGACCCGGACGCCGAGCCCCAGGAGGCCCCCTCCCCGCGAAGAGGTCGCGGCCCCGGCCTCGGCGAGTTGCTCGAAGATGTCGGTGAGCTGGTCCCCGAGGAAGACCGAGAGGACCGCGGGGGGAGCCTCGTTCGCGCCGAGGCGGTGGTCGTTCCCCGCGAAGGCGACCGAGGCCCGGAGCAGGTCCTGGTGCCGCTCCACCGCGCGGAGAACGGCCGCGCAGAAAAAGAGGAACTGCATGTTTTTGTGGGGGGTGTCGCCGGGTTCGAGGAGGTTCTCCTCATCGGTCGCGAGGGACCAGTTGAGGTGTTTCCCGCTCCCGTTCACCCCCGCGAAGGGTTTCTCGTGGAGGAGGCAAACGAGCCCGAACCTTCGCGCGACTCGGCGCAACGTGGACATCGTGAGCTGCTGGTGGTCGGCAGCGAGGTTCGCCTCCTCGTATAAGAAGGCCATCTCGAACTGCCCCGGAGCGACCTCGTTGTGCCGCGTCTTCACCGGGACCCCCAAACGGTAGAGCTCCAACTCGACCGCCTGCATGTATTCGAGGATCCGCTCGGGGATCGCCCCGAAGTAGTGGTCCTCGAGCTCCTGTCCCTTGGGTGGCCGGGCACCGAAGAGCGTCCGCCCCGTGGTGACCAGGTCGGGCCTCCGATAAAAGAACTCCTGGTCCACGAGGAAAAATTCCTGCTCCGGGCCGAGCGTCGCGCGCACGCGTTTCGCCTTCACCCCGAAGAGGCGGAGAGCGCGCAGGGTCTGCTCCTCGAGGGCGTGTGTCGAGCGGAGGAGCGGGATCTTCTGATCGAGGGCGTCCCCCGACCAGGAAGAATAGGCGGTCGGGATACAAAGAGTCGCGCCCCCCGCACCTTCGATGATGAAGGCCGGCGAAGTGGGATCCCAGGCCGTGTAGCCGCGCGCTTCGAACGTCGTGCGAAGGCCGCCGGAGGGAAGGGAAGAGGCGTCGGGTTCTCCCTGGATCAGCTCCTGTCCCGAGAATAGCGTGATCGCCGGGCCGCCGTCCCCGCGTGCCGGCGTGAGGAAGGAGTCGTGTTTCTCAGCGGTCAGCCCCGTGAGCGGCTGGAACCAGTGGGAAAAGTGCGTGGCGCCCCGCTCATCGGCCCAATCCTTCATGGCGGCGGCCACCGCGTCCGCCACCGAAGAGTCAAGCTCCGATCCAGACTCAACAGTCGCCACCAGCCGCTTGAAGGTCTCCGGCGGAAGCCTCGCCTTCATCTGGGCTACCCCGAAGGTGTTCTCCCCGAAGATACGCCCAACGTCCACGGGCGCGCTCCCCGCGGGGCCCTCGGTTCGGGAGGGTGTCGGCCGGATCGCCGCGAGAGCGTCGGCCCGGCGGGTGTTTGTGTTTCGGGGCATGAATCGTCAGGTGGGGGCGGCGTACGCGTGGCCCGGTCCGTGTGAAGCCAACGCCCCGGGGGTACTCCCTTCGACCCCCGGGGCGCTCGCTCCCGCTCTCCACGGTGTTCCGGGATCCCGGAACACCGCTTCGCCTTTCCTCAGTTGTCGTAATAGAGGAAGAACTCGTGCGGATGGGGCCGGAGGCGGAGCGCCTCGACCTCGTTCTCCATCTTGTAATCGATCCAGGTCTGGATCAGATCATCGGTGAAGACGCCGCCCTGTGTGAGGAAGGCATGGTCCTTCTTGAGCGCTTCGAGCGACTCTTCAAGGCTTGCCGGTGTCTTCGGTGTCTTGTCGAGCTCCGCCTTCGTCATGTGATAGATGTCGCGATCGAGCGGCTTGCCGGGCTCGATCTTGTTGTTGATCCCGTCCATGAGCGCCATCAGCATGGCGGAGAAGGTGAGGTACCCGTTGCAGCTCGGGTCGGGGCAACGGAACTCCAGACGCTTCGACTTCGGGCTCGGCGAGTACATCGGAATCCGAACCGAGGCGGACCGATTTCGCTTGGAGAGGGCGAGGTTCACGGGCGCCTCGTACCCGGGGACCAATCGGCGATACGAATTCGACGTCGGAGCCGCGAAGGCCAGAATCGCCTTCGCGTGCTTGAGGAGCCCGCCGATCGCGTAGAGCGCCATCTGGCTCAACCCCGCGTACTCCTTCCCGGCGAAGAGAGGTTTCCCGCCCTTCCAGAGCGACATATGGGTGTGCATGCCGCTCCCATTGTCCTGGAAGATGGGCTTCGGCATGAAGGTGACCGTCTTTCCATGCCGTTTCGCAACATTCTTGATGATGTACTTGAACCACATGAACTGATCGGCCATCTGCAGAAGCGGCGAGAACTTCATGTCGATCTCACACTGTCCACCGGTGCCGACTTCGTGGTGGTGTGCCTCGACGACGATCCCGACCTTCTGCATCGCGAGGACCATCTCGGTCCGGAGGTCGTGGTACGTGTCGGTTGGCGAAACGGGGAAGTACCCACCCTTGTAGCTGGGCTTGTAGCCGAGGTTCGGCTCCTCGAAACGGGCCGTGTTCCAGGCTCCTTCCACCGAGTCGATCTCGTAGAAGCCGCGGTTCTGCGTCTGCTCGTAACGCACCTGGTCGAAGATGAAGAATTCCGGCTCGGGACCGACGAAGCAAGTGTCGGCGATCTTCGACTTCTTCAAGTGTTCGAGCGCCTTTCGCGCCACGTGGCGCGGGTCGCGCGTGTAGTCCTCGAGCGTCTCCGGGTCCGCGATGTTCGCGATGACGCTCACCGTCGGCTCGGCGAAGAAGGGATCGATCTTCGCGGTGGAAGCGTCCGGGATCGCGAGCATGTCGGACTGGTTGATCGCCTGCCACCCACGGATGGAGGATCCGTCGAATCCGACGCCCTCGTCGAAAGTCCCTTCGTCCCAAGTTTCAATCGGGTACGTGCAGTGCTGCCACGTCCCGAGCAGGTCGGTGAACTTCAGGTCCACCATGGTGGCTTTGTTCGTCTTCGCGAACTTGAAAAACTGTTCCGGGGTCATCCCTTCCTCCTCCTCTCCTGGCTCGATGGGGGAACTCGTTGCTTTTCGTCCAACCACGCCGGGCACGCCTTGAGGGCCATGCGCCGGCGCGAAACTAACCCGCGGTCACGGCCACGGGGGTGACCGCCGCTGTGTCTCGCTCTCCGGTCCGAATCCGATGGACCTGCTCGACCGGAATGACGAAGATCTTGCCATCCCCGACCTCCCCGGTGCGCGCCGAGCTCAGGACCGCATTCACGACCGTCTCCGTGAACCCTTCGGAGACGCCGATGTCGAGCATCACTTTTTCGGTGAGCTCCATCATGACCGAAGTCCCCCGGTACGTCGCCACGGAGGAGGTCTCGCCCCCATGGCCCTGAACGCGTGAGACCGTGATACCGCGCACCTCCGCTTGGAAGAGCGCCTTCAACACCTCGTTCAGCTTCTCGGGTCGGATGATGGCTCGGATCAGCTTCATGGATCTTCCCTCCGGGAATCGGTGGCTAGGACGCGTGTGACCTGGAGGCGCCTGTCCCTTCGGGCGCTCCGAATCCGTTGATCTCTTCATCGAGGATCAGAATCGCCCCGTCGCCGCTCGCGTAGGCCTCTTCGCCATGATTGAGGATGTCCATGCCGACGCCCTCTTCGCGGGAGCTCCCGCGAAGCGGCACGATGAGTCCGATCAGCTTCAGGATGATGAAGGTCATGCTCCCGCTGAAAACGAGGACGGCGAAGACCGAGAGGGCCTGCACCCCGACGGCGCCCGGATTCCCGAAGAGGAGTCCGTCGGCCGAGCCGTTCACCGTCGAGTCCGCGAAGACGCCCGTGAGGATGGCGCCCGTGATCCCGCCGACCCCGTGAGCGGCGAAGACGTCGAGCGAGTCGTCGAGCCTGCTCTGCGCGCGCCACTGGAGCGCGAAATAACTCGGCAGCGCCGCGATGGCCCCGAGAAGCAACGCCGAAACGGGTGAGATGAAGCCCGCCGCGGGAGTGATCGCCACGAGGCCGACGACGATTCCCGTCGCGATGCCGACCGCCGTGATCTTTCCGGTCCGAAAATGATCGAGGAGCGCCCAGACGACGAGGGCCGCCGCCGGCGCGAGCATGGTGTTCACGAAGGCGAGGGCCGCGATCTCGTTCGCGGCGAGCGCGCTGCCGCCGTTGAAGCCGAACCATCCGAACCAGAGGAGCCCGGCGCCGAGGAGGACGAAGGGGACGTTGTGCGGGAGGAAGGCCTGGCGTCCGAAGTCCTTTCGGCTTCCGAGCACGAGCGCCGCGACGACGGCCGCGGCGCCCGCATTCACATGGACTACCGCGCCTCCGGCGAAGTCCAACGCTCCCAGACCGCTCAGCCAACCCCCACCCCACACCCAGTGGGCGACCGGAGCGTACACCAGGAGCCCCCAGGCCGCGATGAAGAGCATGTAGGCGCCGAACCGCATGCGCCCGATCAGCGCTCCCGAGATCAGTGCGGCGGTGATGATCGCGAAGGTGGCCTGGAAAGCCATGAAGAGGATGTGAGGGATGGATCCACTCACTTCCAGCCCCACGCCGCGCAACAGGGCCATGGAAGTGTCGCCGATGAAGGCGTTCCCCTCGCCGAAGGCGAGCGAGTACCCGAGGAGCGCCCAAAGGACTCCCGCCACGCCGAGCGCGACGAAGCTCATCATCATCGTGTTGAGCGCGTTTCGGGAGCTCACTAGCCCGCCGTAGAAAAAGGCGAGGCCGGGCGTCATCAGGAGGACGAGGGCGGCCGAGATAAGGAGCCACGCCGTGTCCGCGCCGGAGATCGCGCTTTCGGCCGCGTCCTGCGCGAAGGCGGCTCCCGGCGTGACGAGAAGGAGCCCGAGACTTCCGAGGACGGCGAGTCGTGGGCCGAGGGTTGAAAACTTTCCGAGGATGCTGTGGCTCGGAGTGGAGATCGGCATGTTGGGCTCCCCAAGGTGCGGTGCTTCCGGCCGGCCGGAAGCGTATTTCCTGCGAAACGAAGGAAAGAGTATAAGGGGAGGGAGGAGCGCTCAGAAGGGGAAATCCGTGGAAAATTAGCTCAAGTATGATTAGTCTAATAATAATTATCTTACTTCAGGGTGGGGGTCGAATGTCGAAGGGTGCTGCGAGGGGGCGGTCGCGAAGGGGCGGACTCCGACGCGAAGCCGGTGGCCTCTCCGAGCCCGAGCCGCTCCTGGGGCGGGAGATGGAGCTCGGGAAGCTGGTGGCGCTCCTCGCCGGGGCCGGACCCGCCGTCGTCACGATCACCGGTGCACGCGGGCGCGGGAAGACGGCCCTCCTCCAGAGGGCGTTGAAGGGCTCCGAATCCCTCCACTTCCAGGGGGCGCCACTCACCGAGGGAGATCTTCTGGCGGATCTGGAGGAGCTCGCTCGAGCACAACTCGGAGAGGCTCCGGTCCCCCGGCGCCCCGGGGTCCTTCCGACGGGAATCACGAAGGCCGGATGGCTCTCGCTTTTGATGGGGCTGCGCGACCGCGTCGAAGATTCGGGCAAGCCCTTCACCCTGGCCCTCGACGGGATGGAGACCCTCCTTTCTTCCCATCGGCGGCTCGTACAGGAGCTATCCGACCTGGTGCAGGGGGTGCGTACCCACGGGATTCCCTTGCGTCTCGTCCTCTGCGCCCGCGCGAAGGGCACGCTCGAGCCCCTGACCGGAACTAGGGGCACGCTCGGCCCGGCGGACCTCGAGCTGGAGCTCCCGCCGCTTCCCTACCGCGTCGCGGGGTGGGGGCACGGCGCGAGGGATCCCCGGGATGCTTTTCTCCGCTGGGCAATCCTCGGCGATCACCCCGCACACCTCCGCCCGGGGGGGCCGCGCCAGGACCTCGGCGAGATGGTGGTGCGGAGGGTCCTCAAACCGCAGGGCGACCTCCACGACGAGCCGCTGCGGCGCCTGGAGGCCACCTTCCAGCGACCCGCTCGTTACGCCTCCGTCCTGCGCGCGCTCGCCGCCGGTCCCCTGGACTGGTCGGGCATTCTTGCGCGCGCCTCCGGTGTCGAGTCGGGGTCGCAGCTCGCCCCGTACCTAGGGAAGCTCGAGGAGGAGGGACTCGTCCGCGTGGACCTTCCCCTCGATGCGGCCCCCGGGAGCCGGAGCCGCCGCTATGCGCTCTCCGATCCCTTCCTTGGCTTCTGGTTCAGCTCGGTCCTTCCGCATAGGAGCCTGATCGCAAGCGAGGGTGCGCCGGCGGTCTGGCGGGATCGGATCCGCCCCGCCCTCGGCCGGCACCTTCAGGGATGGATGGAAGAGGCAGCCCGGCGGTGGCTCGCGGACCATGCGGAGGCGGCCTTCGGGGTACCGGCGAGGGAGGTCGGCGCCCTCTGGGGATCCGAAGCCGACTTTCCCGTTGCCGGCCGCCTCTCGAACGGGCAGGTCTGCTACGGACTGGTGGACTGGGAGATGCGCTTCGAGGAGCTCCCCCGCGAGATGAACCGCCGGATGGCGGAGACCCGTTACGGGATCGGGCGGCAGGCGCGCGCGGCGCTCTTTTTCCTGGCAGGGGAGGGGAGCGAGGAACTCCGCCGGACCCTCGCGCGGGAGCCCCTCGCGAGGGTTGTGGACCTGGCCCAGCTCATGGGTTCCGGATAAACTGCGCGCGATGAAGACCCTTCTCTTCCGGGCGCTCCTCGCCTTCCTCGTGGTCTCGGGGCTCCTGACCGCGACTCTCTTCGTTCGATCCGCCTTCCTGCGCCCACAAACTCTTTCGGAGGTCGCGGTTCACCCCTTCGATTTCGACGCGGCGCGTGCGCTGGACCGGCTCACCGTGGCGATCCGGATTCCACCCGAACCCACCCCGGAGGCCCCCGGATTTCCCGAATTTCTCGCGAGCGCCTTTCCCGCGGTCCACGCGGCGCTCGTGAGGGAGGCGGTCGCTCCTAGCTCCTTCCTCTACACCTGGAGTGGAACGGATCCCGAGCTCGAGCCGGTGCTCCTTGTTGCCCGGATGGGTCCCGCTCCGACGGGTCCGGGGGCGGAAGCGTGGCGCTTCCCCCCCTTCTCCGGCGAGCTCGCGGACGGTGCCGTGTGGGGTCGCGGAACACTTTCGGGGCGGGGACCCCTCGTCGCGATCTTCGAAGCATTGGACGCCCTCCTCGCGGAGGGCTTCGATCCTGCCCGCACCCTGATGGTCGCGGTCGGGGGTCCCGTGGAGGAGGAGGGGAGCGGCCTCTCGGAAGTCGCCGCGCTCCTGGAGTCGCGCGGAATCGTCGCGTTGTGGGCCCTCGGCGACGGCGGGGGGATCGCCGAGGGGCTCTTACCGGGCGTCACCGAGCCGATCGGCGTGATCGGGACGGCCGAACAGGGGGCGCTCGCGCTCCGGCTCACGGCGCGGGGAGTGGGAGGGCCCGCCTCGGCGCCCCCGCGCGGGACCGCGGCGGGGAGAATCGCGGAGGCGATCGTCCGCCTCGAGGATCCGGGGTTCACGCCGAGGATCCAGGGCCCGACCCGCCGGCTCTTTTTGGCCCTGGCCCCCCACATGGACCCGGGGACGCGGATGCTCGCCGCGAACCTCTGGTTGTTCGAGCGTCCGCTCGCGCGCGCCCTCTCGGGGAATCCCTGGCTCGGCGCCACCCTTCGTACGGTCGCCGCGCCCACCCTCCTCCGCGCGGAGGCGGACCGCGGAGCGCTCCCGTCCCACGCGACCGCCCGGCTTCGTGTGGGGATCGCGCCCTGGGATGCGCCGGACGCGGTCCTGGAGGAAATCTGGGCCCGCCTCGGGGACCTCGAGATCGAGCTTCTCCCCGAGCCGGCCGGCGCGGCCCCGATCCCTCCGTCCGCCATTTCCTCCACGGACACCGAGGGCTTCCTTCGTATCCGGGATGCGGCCCGCGCGGTATTTCCCGACCTCCTGGTCGTTCTCCCCGCCACGGTCCCCGGAGTCACGGACGTGCGCCCTTTCTCCGCGGTTGCGCGGGACAGCTACCGCTTCGTTCCCTTTCGAATGAATGCGGCCACGCTCGCGAGCTTGCGGGGCGCGAACGAGAGGATTCCGGTGACGGACTATGTGGGGATGATTCGCTTCTACGGCGAGCTCATTCGGCGGGGAACCGAGTGAGGACCCAGGCGAGGGCCAGATTCACCGGAAGGCCGAGAGCGATCACCTCCGCGTTCCCTTGCGCGAAAAGAGGCGTCAGTTGGATGACGGCGGCCCCGACGGAGAGGAGCGCGATCAGAAGGGCGAGCCGCGCTCCGGCCCCCGCCGAAGCGCAAGCCTTTCCGCGAAGGTCCCGGAGAACGAGGACGGGAAGCGCGAGGGCGAGGGGGCTCAGGTGGAAGAGGTTCCCGTTCCAGTGCACGGACACGTGGTGCGAGAACCAAAAAAGGACGAGCAGGAGCCCCAGGATCCCTGAGAAGAGCCCCCAGACGGTGACCACCGCGAAGAGGCCGGCCTTCGCCCACCGCTTCCGCCTCCAGGCCTGCCTTCCCACCCACCCGATTCCTCCCGCCGCGGCGAGCCCTGCGGCGACCCAGAGGAAGGAAAATGCGGGCGGCGCCTCCGGCTCGGCCGGCCGCGTGGCCTCGAAGAGGACCTGGCGCGGGCCGAGGAGGGGGCGCATCCCACCCTGGCCGTCCGGCCGTTGGACCTCTTCGAGGTGCTTCAGGAGTTCCACCGGGAGGAAGGCCGTCTCCCACGCGGTCAGGGGCCGGTCCACTCCGGTTCCGAACATGAACGAGATCCCCTGGTCCAGCCACACGTCATCCTGCACGAGGCGGCGAACGTGCCATCGGTAGCTGTGTGGCGTCCGGCGATCCCCGAGCGCGGCGAAGATCGCCCCCCCGAGGACGCCGTCGAGCGCGTCGCGCAGCCGCGTGGAGCAATTGTCCCGGAAGTAGTCGTAGCGGTAATTCCGGTTTTCGGGTTGAAAATTCCACCGCACGAAGGCATCGAGGGCGGCCGCATCCTCCTGGGTGAGGAGGACTTCGTTCGCAAAGACGGTCCGGTTCGCGGCCGCGTATCCCGCGAGGAAGGGTTCGAGCCGTGCCGGACCCATGCTGTACTCCATCGTGCCGCGTAGGAAGCGGGGAATGAAGGCCTCCTGCTCGAAGTCGAACAGCCCCCAGTTCCAGGCGAGGTCTTCTCCCGTCGCGCGATCCCGGATGAGGAGGGCGTTGTGTCCGAAGAGCTCCCAAACTTCCGCTCCCTGGGCCATGGTGAGGAGGAAGACCTCGTAGCGGGGCTCCGGCGGCGGCTCTTGGGCGCCCGCGATCCCCGGGGAGGCGGCCGCGAGGGCGAGCGCCGCCGCGACCAGGAGAGGCCTCATCCCTCGGGCCGCGGGGCCGGCCTCGCATGCGTCGCGACGGCGGAGAGAAAGACGTCCTTTCGAATCGGTTTCGTGAGGTGAGCGTCGCATCCCGCTTCGAGCGTCTTGCGGCGCTCATCGTCCAGCGCATGCGCCGTCAGGGCAACGATCGGAACAGCGGGGACGCCCTCCGACTTCTCCCAGCTTCGGATGCGCCGGGTCGCCTCGTAGCCGTCCATTCCCTGCATCTGGATGTCCATGAAGATCAGGTCGTACTCCGAGGGATCCCCGGTGTAGGTCCGTACGGCTTCGTCGCCGCGCGCGACGATCCGGAGGCTGTGCGGAGATCCTCCGAGGTACGCCTGGATGAGGATCTGGTTCTCCTCCGTGTCTTCGACCAGAAGGATCTTTGCTCCGGCCGTGCGCGGCAGGGGCGCACTCGATACGCCGGTCGCTCCAACCGGGAGAGCCGCCTCGCTCCCGCTTCGGCTCAGGAGCCGCCCGATCGTCTCGCGGAGCTCGGCGCGCCGAACCGGCTTCACGAGATATGCCTGGATGCCCGCCGCTCGGGCCCGTTCGATCTCGGCGGCCTGGTCCCCTCCCGAAGTCAGCATCATCAGGGTGGCTGCCGCGAGGCCCCGCTCCTTCTGGACCAGCTCGGCCACCTCGAATCCATCGATTCCCGGCATACGTCCATCGAGAAGGACGAGGTCGTACTTCTGGCCCGAGTCGCGCGCATGGCGGAGCTCGGCGAGGGCCTCCTGTCCGCCCGCAGCGGTGGTCGGCGTCGCGCCCCAGCCGCGCAGCACCTCCGTGAGGACGAGCCGGTTCGTGGCGTTGTCGTCCACGACGAGGGCGCGGAGCCCTTCAAAGGAAAGGCGTTCCGGGGCCTTAGGTCCCTGGACCTCGGGGCCCGCCTCCTTCAGCCTCACCGTGAAATAAAAGGTGCTCCCTTCACCGAGGCGGCTACGGACGCCCATCTCCCCGTGCATGAGCGCGACGAGAGCGGACGAAATCGTCAGCCCCAACCCGGATCCTCCATGCTCTCGCGTGGTGGAAGAGTCAGCTTGGGTAAATCTCTCGAAAACGGCCTCCATCCGATCTTCCGGAATCCCCGGCCCCGTGTCGGCCACCGCGAACCGGAGGACCACGTCCGTGCCCTCCTCGCCTTCGGCAGGGCGGGTGGAGCGGCTCACGCTCAAGGAAACCTCCCCCTCGCGTGTGAACTTGACCCCATTCCCGAGGAGGTTCACGAGGATCTGGCGGAGGCGGTCCGCGTCGCCGACCAGGCGGCGCGGGACCCCGGGATCGATCCGCGCGGTCAGCTCGACATCCTTCTCGTGCGCGGGAACGGCGAAAAGCTGCACCGTGTGCTCGACGAGCTCCCACACCGAGAAAGGGCGCTCGTCCAACTCGAAATGTCCCGCCTCGATCTTCGAGAGATCCAGAATCTGATTGATGAGGGTGAGGAGGGTATCGCCCGCGGTCGTGAAGATGCGCACGTACTCCCGCTGAGTCTGCGAGAGATCGGTCTCGGCGAGGAGTTCCGCCATCCCGATGATCGCGTTCATCGGGGTCCGGATTTCATGGCTCATGGTGGCGAGGAACTCGCTCTTCGCCCGATTCGCTTGCTCCGCCGCCGCGCGCGCGTGCTCCAGGGCCAACTCCGTCTCCTTGAGGCGGGAGATGTCGGAGTACAGGATTGCGACCACGTCGTGGAGCCCGGCGATCGGGCTCGCGAGGACGCGCACCTGAATCAACGAGCCGTCCTTCCGACGCCTGCGCGTGTCGCGAACGCTCCCGCCCGCGTCGAAAAGCTCCCGGACTTCCCGCCGCGCCTCGTCGCGGCCTTCCTCCGGGACGGCGAGCTCGAAGAGATCGTGGCCGAGGACCTCTTCCGGCTCCCATCCGAAGGTCTCGGTGAATCCGCGGTTGAGTGCGAGGACGCAACCGTCGCGTTTCATCGCGACGACGGCGTCGGGAAGGGATTGGAGGAGCGCAATTAGAAAGGCGCGCTCCCGCCCGGCCTTCTCGTCGTGGTGCTTGAGATCCGCGGCGATGGTGAGCTCGTGGCGGAGCGCGCGGTGACTCTGCCGGAGGAGGGTTTGCACCCACACGCCGAACAAAATCATCAGGCCCGCGCCGAGCAAGTGGACCTGGGTCTGGCCGTGCCAAAGGATGCCGATGACCAGGCCCGTGACGAGAGGGATCTCGAAGCGTCGAAAGCTCGCGGGATCGGGGGCGAGGGTGACCGCGGAGGCGGCGACCATGCCGGTCAGGGCGACTAGGATCAGGAAGAGCCGCTCGATCGGAAGGCCTCGTCCGAGAAATGCGATCCCCCCACCCCAGACCAGCCCCGAGATCAGGACCGACCACTGGAAGGCGGCGACGCATCCCCGGACCCCGGTCCCTTGTCTCGCGAGCCAGCCGGGGAGACCGGAGCGGATGGCGGCGGAAGCGACGAGCATGGCCGCCCACGCCGCGAGCGCCCCGGGGGGAAGCTGGCTCCAGGAGATGGCGACGACGACTGCGACGAAGAGAAGTTGCGCGACGAAGACGGCACGCGCGGGATTCAGTAGGCGGCGGGCGAGCCGCTCGTCAATCCATGCCTCGATGCCGCGCGGAAAGGAGCCGGTGCCCTCGATCTCGCGGGTAACCCATCCGACGAGCGCTTCGCCCCAGCGGTCGGGGTCGCCGGAGGGGACGGATCCTCGGTCTTCGCTCGTCTCTTCGGGCACCGCTCGTCCGGGTCGGGGGTGTGGCCGTTCGGGTCCGGAGGGACGTTAGAACAGGGCGGAAGCGGCGGCAACAAGGTGCGCGAGGCGTGTTATCTTCTCACACACCATGAGCGAACTGAATCCCGCGCGCCAAACCTTCGCGGGCGTGCACGAAAAGGCGCTCGCCGCCCTCGTCTACGGCCTCTCCGCCGCGGTCTGCCTTCTCGTCCTCGTCCTGGTCGCCTTTCCGCGCGTTCTCGAAGTCGAGGGGCTCGACGTCTCCGCTCTTCCGGCTTTCCACGCCCTAATGAACGGCGCGACGGCCCTCCTCCTCCTTGCCGGGTATGTGGCGATCCGCGCCCGCCGGATCCCCTGGCACCGGGCGGCGATGGTCTCGGCTTTCACCCTCTCCTGCGTTTTCCTCATCTCGTACATCATTTATCACTCGCAGGCGCCGGAGTCGAGCTTTGGGGGCGAGGGATGGGTCCGGCCGGCATACTTCGTGATCCTGACCAGCCACATCGCACTTGCGCCCGTCGTCCTCCCCCTGGCGCTTTTTTCCGTGATTCGGGCATTGCGCGGGGAATTCGTTCGCCACCGCCGGGTGGCGCGCTGGACCTTTCCCCTCTGGCTCTACGTCGCCGTGACCGGCGTCGTCGTCTTTTTAATGATGGCCCCGTATTACGCGAGCTGAGCCGGCCGGTTCTTCATCTCACGAAAGCCGATGAGCCGGCGCGCATCCTCGTCCCAGAGGGTGAGCCGGAAAAGCCTCCAGCCGTCGAGGATTCCGATGCGGGTCGCGACCTGCAGCTCTGGCGTCCCGTCGAGACACTCCTGGAGGCGGTAGTTGGGGACTCGTGCGCTCAGGTGGTGCACATGGTGCAAACCGATGGAAGCGGTGATCCACTGGAGGGGGCGGGGGAGAACGAGGTGTGAGCTTCCCCGGATCGAGGCTTCCACGAAGTCCCACTCCTCGTGGCGGTGCCAGTACGTCTCTTCGAACTGGTGCTGCACGTAGAAGAGCCACACGCCCGTCGCGCATGTGATCAGGGTGACCGGGGCCTGGACCATAAGGAAACGGTCCAGCCCGATCGTGAGCCAGGCGGTGATGAGAATCCCTCCCAGCGCCGCGTTCGTCCACCAGACGCTAGCCCACGCCTGCTTCCAATCCCGCGGAACGTCGGAGGGGTAGCGGTGCTTGATGAGAAAGTGGTAGAGGCCGCCGACGCCCAGAAGGATGAGCGGATGCCGGTAGACCCGGTACCCTAAGCGCTTGAGCGGGGAGAGCGCCTCGTACTCCCGCACCGTGAGCGTATCCACGTCGCCGAATCCCCGAAAGTCGAGGTCCCCGGAATGGGCGTGGTGGTGGGCGTGGGTGCGCCGCCAGTAATGGTACGGGGTGAGGGTGAGCACCCCGATGACGAATCCGACCGTATCGCGCGCCCAGCGGGACCTGAAATAGGAACCATGCCCGCAGTCGTGCTGGATCATGAAGAGCCGGACCAGGAACCCCGACGCGGGGATCGCGAGGAGGAGGGTGAGCGCGTAACTCACTTCGAGGCTCCAGAGCATCGCGAGCCAGAGGAGGACGAAACCGGCCGCCGTCACCGCGAGCTGGCGTACGCTCCGAATCGTGTCCGGTCCCCGGAAGGGGGCTAGGCGTCGGTTCCACTCCGCCAACGCGGAGCCGGTCTCGGTCGTGGATGGTTCCAGAAAGCTCTCCGGGGAGAAGGGCATGACGCTGAAAAATAGGCCCGGGGCGCGGGCCTCGACAGCCCCCGGCCCTCCAACTAACGTCTGGATTCACGTGCGCGGGTGATAGGATCTCCCCGTCGCCAAGAGGAGTCGTGCCCCAAGACCATGGAAAAAAGCTCCACCCCCCCGCTCCGCTTCGACACCCTCCAGCTCCACGCCGGGCAGGGAGGCCCGGATCCCGCTACGGGGGCCCGGGCGGTGCCGATCTATGCGACCTCGAGCTATGTCTTCGAGGACGCGGACCACGCCGCTCAACTCTTCGCGGGGCTAGGGGACGGGAACCAATACGGGCGGATGGACAACCCGACGGTCCAGGTCTTCGTGGACCGGATCGTGGCGCTGGAAGGGGGGAAGGGGGGAGTCGCTTTCTCCTCCGGGCAGGCGGCCACGACGGCGACGCTTCTCGCCCTCGCCGAACCCGGGAAACACGTCGTCTTTTCCCGCGAGATGTTCGGGGGGACGTACGCCGTCGCGCGGAAGATCCTGGAGCCGTGGGGAGTATCGTGGGACGCCGTGGATCAGACCGTCGAGGCGGTGGAGGCGGCGATTCGCGACGAGACCGTGGCAGTCTGGGTGGAGAACATTGCCAATCCCACTTGCACCGTTCCGGACATTCCGGCGATCGCCGCGCTCTGTAAGACCCGGAAGATCCCCTTCGTCGTGGACAACACCTGGGGATGCGCGGGTTACCTCTGCCGCCCGCTCGAGATGGGGGCGAACATCGTCGTTCATTCCGCCACCAAATGGATCGGAGGCCACGGGACCTTCATCGGGGGAGCGCTCGTGGACGGGGGGACATTCGACTGGGACCATCCCAACTTCCCCGCCTTCTCCAGGCTCGACTCCCGCGGGCGGAGCTATATTGCCCGGGAAGGAGATCTCGCGTTTCGGCTCCGGGCGCACGATCTCGGACTCTTCGTCATGGGGATGACCCTCTCCCCCCAGACCGCGTTCCTGGGGCTCCAGGGGCTCGAGACGTTATCCATCCGGGTCCAGCGGGAGTGCGATTCCGCCCTCGCCCTGGCCCGCTGGCTGGAGGCCCATCCGGCGGTCGCACGGGTGCATTACCCTGGATTGGAAAGTCATCCTTCACATGCGGTTGCGAAGCGTGTCCTCAGAAACGGCTTCGGGGGGGTCCTCTCTTTCGAGACGAAGGACGAGGAGGGAGCCAAGCACTTCGTGAACCGGGTGAAGATCGCCTCGCACCTCGCAAATATCGGGGACGCCCGAACGGTGGTGATCCTTCCTTGGTTCACCACGCATTCGGCCTTGGAAGAGAGCGTGCGGCGGTCCGCCGGGATCACTCCACAACTCGTCCGTCTGAGCGCAGGGCTCGAAGACCTCGAAGATCTCATGGCCGATCTGGACCAGGCCCTCCGACGCTGAGGGTGCCCAGGCCGGGTCGTTCCCCGGTGATCAGGCGGATCCCGCGCTGGTAGGTGAGATAGGCCCACGCCCACTGCATCATGACCAGAACGCGGTTCCGGAATCCGATCAGGTAGAGGATGTGGACGACCACCCAGATCGTCCACGCGAGGAACCCGGAGAGATGGAGTCCCCCGATCCGCGCCACGGCGGCCGCCCGCCCGATCGTCGCCAGGTCGCCTTTGTCCACGTACCGAAAGGGCCTTCTCGGGCGTCCCTCGAGGTCCCCCCGAATCGTGCGGGCCGCGTGGCGTCCCATCTGCATCGCGCCTTGCGCGACACCCGGGACGGGCGCGCCGTCTTCGCGGTTCAGCGTCGCGAGGTCCCCGATCACCAGGACTTCCGGGTGCCCTGGAATCGAACAATCCGGCTCGACCTTCACCCGTCCCGCGCGGTCGCGCTCCACGCCGAGGGACGCCCCGAGGGGCGACGCGGCCACCCCGGCCGCCCAGAACACGTTGTGCGCCGCGATCCGGTCCTCGCCGATCATCACGCAGTCCGGTCGGATCTGTGTCACGAGGGCGCGGGTGCGGACCTCGACGCCCAGGCGCTCGAGCTGACGTCGCGCCTTCTCGGAGAGATCGGGGGGGTAGGTCGGAAGGACACGATCCATCCCTTCGAGGAGGAGGATTCGCGCGGAGGTCGTATCAATCGCGCGGAACTCGGAAGGCATCGCCCGCCGGGCGATCTCCGCCATGGCTCCCGCGAGCTCGACCCCGGTGGGGCCTCCGCCGACGATGATGAAGGTGAGGAGCCGCTTGCGTGCCTCCCGGTCCGCTTCCCGCTCCGCCGCCTCGAAGGCGAGGAGAAAACGCCGTCGGATCTCCGTCGCGTCCTCGACCGACTTGAGTCCGGGGGCCTCCGCCTCCCAATCGTCGCGCCCGAAGTATGCGTGCGTCGCCCCGGTCGCGAGGACGAGATAGTCGTACCCGGCGCGCGCCCCGTCGGCGAGGCAGAGTTCCCGTCGCGTCGGATCCACCTTCGCGACCTCCCCCATCCAGACCTGTGTGTTTTTCTGATGCCGCAGGATCATTCGAATTGGGCTCGCAATGTCCGCCGGGGAGAGGGAGGCGGTCGCGACCTGATAGAGAAGGGGCTGGAAGAGGTGGAAATTCCGGCGGTCGATGACCGTCACCCGCACGGGGGCTTTCGCCAGAGCCCGCGCGCAGTAGAGGCCGCCGAAGCCTCCGCCGACGATCACGACATGAGGCGGAGCCGCCATCGGTTATGGGACGCGTTCCACTTCCACCGTATAACTTCCGCGCGCTCCGGCCCCGTAGGACCGAGCGCGAATCAGGTATTCGCCGTCCTCGGGGAGGGTGAAGTCGATCTCCGAATCCAGGGTCCCGCCCGGTCCGTCGTCGTTGAAGACGATCTCCTCGAAGACCCCGTCGCCGCTTTCTTTTCCGAGGACGAGATAGGAATCGATTTCCGTCGAGATCATGGAGATGCGAATCCTCTCGCCCGCGCTCCCGGCGTAAGTCCACTCCTGGTAGTGAATGTCCGCATCGAGAAGCGCGTCCTCGGCCGTCAGCGCCGAGGTCACCAGTTCGCCGGCTAAAATGGGCCGACGGGCGGCCGCGGTGGGTGTGAAGGGCCGCGCAGTGAGGGTATAGGCTCCGAGGGCGTCCTCGCTCAGCGGTCGCGCGCGAATCCCGAAGCGGCCGTCGTGGGAGAGCTCGACCCTCAGCGAGGCGTTCAGGTTTCCTCCCCCGTCGTCGTCCGTGTGGGTGACCTGAATCCCATCTCCGGACATGGGACCGAACTCGAGGTAGGCATCGAAGTCGGCCGACTCGACGGTGATCACATAATTCTCGCCGCCCCGGCCCTCAAAGGTCCAGAGGTCGTATGGGAATTCCTCGTCGAAGTCGGAAAAGTAGACACTCGAGTTCTCGGTCAGGCGCCCTTCGATGGGATCGCCGACGACGAGAGGACGGGGAGGCTGGGACGGGGGAAGCACCCTCTCTTCAAGCGAGAGTGTAAACGCTCCTCCCGTGCGCGCTTCGTATGCCTGGGCGATGAGGAGGTAGGTGCCTCCCTCCTCGATCCTGAATCGGAGGCGTGCATCCGTGTCCGTCCCTCCGTCGTCATCTTCCTTCAGGAACTCGGTCACCCCGCCCGCCGGGCGAGCGAAAATCAGATATCCGTCGAAATCGAAGGAGCGCAGCTCCGCCGAATACCGGGTCCCAGCCTCTGCCTCAAAGCGATATACCATGAAAGGCCCGCGCTCCCCGATCGTGGGGCCGCCCGTTCCCAGGAACGCATCCACCGTCTGCCCCACTCGAATTTCCGGAAAGTCGGGAGCCTGCCCCCGGGCAGCTTGGGGGTAGGGGGCGAGGGTGAGAATGAGAAGGGAACCCATGGTAGTGAGAGTGGAAGCGGTCATGGGCGGTTTCCTGGAGGCGGAGGCGGACGGAATCGGCTGGGATACACTTCCACCCAACAAACTATCCCTCAGACCGTCTCCTCGCCGCGCAGGAGCTCGGCAACCTCCGCACTCTCCGGACTTGTAAGAAGGTCCGCCGTGGGCCCCGCGGCAACGACGCGCCCCCGGTCGAGAAGGACGAGGTCATCGGAGAGCTGCCGTACGTCCGGGAGCGAGTGGGTGACGAGGATCATCGGCACCTCGGCCTGGCGCTGAATCGAGCGGAGGCTGCGGCGGAGCGCCGCGCGAACGCGGAAGTCGAGCGCGGCGAAAGGTTCGTCGAGGAGTAGGAGGGCCGGCTCGGGGGCGAGGGCGCGCGCCAGGGCGACGCGCTGGCGTTCCCCTCCCGAGAGTGACTTCACCGGCCGGCCTTCGAATCCATCGAGTTCGACGAGAGCGAGGAGCTCCCGCACCCGCGCTTCCCGTTCTTCGCGAGGCCTGCCGGCCAGCCCGAACGCGATGTTCGACTCGACGTCGAGATGCGGAAAGAGAGCGTAGTCCTGGAAGACGTAGCCGACCCTTCGCTCGCGCGGACGGAGATCGATGCGAGCTTCCCGGTCGAAGAGGACGCGTCCGTCCAAGGCGATGCGCCCCGCCTCCGCGCGCTCGAGTCCTGCAACGTGGCGAAGGGTCAGCGTCTTTCCCGCGCCAGAGGGGCCGAAGAGGGCGGTGATCCCACCCGCCGCGTGAAAGGCGACGTCGAGGACGAAGGCGTCAGCGCTCGTGCGAAGGGCGACGTCGAGGCTCACCATCCGGCTCCGCGTCCCAACCGCGTGATGAGGAGGAGGACGACGGTCGTTGTCAGCGTGAGGAGGAGGGCCATCCCGTTCGCGTCGTCCATCCGTCCCGCCTGGACGGCATCATAGATCGCGATGCTTGCGGTCCGGGTGGAGCCGGGAATGCTCCCGGCCACCATGACCGTGGCTCCGAATTCGCCCACTGCGCGGGCGAAGGTGAGGGCCGTCCCCGCCACGATCCCGCGCCAGGCGAGCGGGAGAGTCACGGTGAAGGCGATCGCCCACTCGGATCTTCCCAGGGTACGCGCGGCCTCCTCGTAAACCTGGTCCACCTGTTCGAATCCCGCGCGGGCGGCGAGGACGAGGAAGGGAACCGAAGCGACGAATGCCGCAAGGACGGCGGCGGCCGGAGTGAAGACCAGGCGGTCCACGCCAAGGGTCGCCGCGGCCCGGCCGACGACTCCTTCGCGGCCGATGACGACCAGGAGGTAGTAACCGAGAACGGTAGGAGGAAGGACCATCGGGAGCAGGACGAGCACGGTGCACAGGTCGCGTCCGGGAAACTTCTTGCGCGCTAGGACCCACGCCAGCGGCAGCCCGACGAGAAGCGCCAGGACGGTGGCCTGGACCGCGATCTGGAACGAGAGGAAAAGCGGACCCGAGGTCATCATGCGGATCAGGGCGCGGGGGGCGGCTCGAATCCGAAGCGGGCCATGATCTCTTGCCCTTCGGGCGAAAGAACGAGGTCCAGAAACGCCTGCGCGAATTCGGGGCGCCTGCTTCCCGTCACGACGCCGGCTGCCTGTCGGAGCGGGGCATGGAGTTCGGAGCCGACCAGCGCGTAGGGCACGGGGCCGCCCGGCGCACCCATCACGAGACCGAGGGCCACGATCCCCGCGTCCGCGTTTCCGGTCCGCACCAGCTGGTAGGCCTGGGAGATGTTCTCACCCAGGACCAGGCGAGGCTGAATCCAGTCCCAGAGCCCCGCCCGTTCCAGCGCGTCTCGCGCAGCGATTCCGTACGGGGCATGCTCCGGATTCGCGATCGCCACAATCTCGAAGCCCGGCGCCGCCAGGGAGGTGACCTTCGAGGGTGTGTCTCGCCCGGGGGGAGCGACGAGGACGAGGCGACCCAGCGCGTAAATTCGGCGCGTATCCGGATCCACTCGTCCGGCCACGATCAGCTCCTCGAGGAAGCTCTCATTGGCCGCGAAGAAGAGGTCTCCCGGAGCACCGTTTCGAATCTGGGTCGCGAGATTCCCTGTCGAGCCCAGCACCAGGCTTACCCGCTCACCGGTGTGCGCCTCGAAGAGGGGAAGGATTTCCTCGAATGCCGCCTGAAGGTCCGACGCCGCGAGGACGAGGAGGGGAGCCGCGTCATCCTTGGTCTCCCCTGCGCATCCCGCGAGTGCCAGCGCAATTCCAAGTGCGGCTTGGACCCGTCGCGTCCTGCACTTCCTTTCCTCTCGGCGGATCACGCCACCCGCCCCATTTCCGATGCGTCGTATCCACCGAGCTCCTCCACCTGACTTCGCACGCGAGGGAGCAGGAGGACCGAGAGAAGTGCGTCCACGGCGGGAAGGCCCAAGAGATGCTCGGGAATCGCGAGCTCGTAGGGTTCCTCCGCGAGGGTGACCGCAGCCAGGCCCCGCGCCCGCGCGGAGGCGCGCACGGCGATTCCCGCGTCCGCCGTCCCTGCCGCGACCGCCGCGACCACTTCATCATGACCGCGCGCGGTAGTCTCGCGGTAACCGCCGATGCTCGTCCCGGCGATCCCGGCTGCGCGAAGTCGCGAGTCGAGAAGCGTGCGCGCGCCCGAGCCGGGCTCGCGATTGACGAGCCGGAGGTCCGGACGGACGAGGTCTTCGATTCCGGCAATCCCGAGAGGATTCCCACCGGCCGCCACGAGCGTCTGTTCCCACACCGCGAACCCGATGCGGGCCGTGGCGAAGGGGACGAATCGCTGGATTGCCGAATCGTTGTCGAGCCCCGAGTCGCGGTCGCGGAGGTGGACTCCAGCCACATGCACGACGCCGCGCGCGAGCGCCTTCAGCGCGGCTTCGCTTCCCGTCGGAACCCAGAGCACATCCAGGCCGCGATCCGAGAGCTCGCGCATCACGAGCCCGAAAGCCGGGTCGCATCCCGCGACGATCAGGTCCGGCGCGGAGCGCCGTTCCGGAAGGGTCCTGACGCGGAGCTCGTCGCCGTGACGCGATGAGACGACCCCGTCCGCGGAAAGTCCGGCGTGGACACCCCCTGCCTCGAGGCCGTATGCGACCGTGCGGTCGCCCATTCGGACGAGGCGCACTCGTCCCGTCGGCGAGGGGCCGATTCCCGCCTCGGTCGCCCGGATCTCCCCCGGCTTGTCCTCGGCGAGGCGGAAGAGGCGCTCCACTGGGAGCCCCAGGGCGCGCGCGAGGCGAAGGGCGACCTCCGTGGACGGGACGGATTTCCCCGACTCGATTGCCGCGTAACTCTGCCGCGAGATCCCGGCCATCTCCGCAATGCGGGATTGCGACCAGCCGCAGGCGTTTCGGAGCTTGCCGAGGTCGGACTGAAGGGGTGACGACATGTGAGGACTGTAATGTTTACCTGCAGTGATGTCAATAAAACTTGACGGCTCGGACCGGCGTCCCTATCATCGCCGTCCTCGACGGTGGAGCGGCGTGTTTCTCGTGAATGGTTCGAACGGGGAACCGCTCACTCGAGACCAGGGGCCCTTCCGGATCGCTGTGCCGAGAGGGACGCGACACGCGCGGTGGGTGAGGCAGGTGACGGAACTGAGGTTGCGGCTGGTCTCGAGCGCGATGCAGCGGTCCCGGTCAGTCGTGGTCGGGGTCAACTTCCGGGTCAGCTTCCTATCCGTCGCGCCACGCTGTCTCGGGCTTCCAACCAGCCGTCCCATCCAGCCATGGACCACTTCCGGGTGTGCCAAGTCCACGAGGTCCGAGAGATCCCCATGGAACACGTTTGGAGGCGGCTCCCGGCCCCCGTGAGGCGCGATTGCCGAGCTCGGCAATATCGAGGTTGCGACACCCCGAGTTCGAGTCTCTCGCAGACTCCCGAGAAGCCCACAAATACCCCCGTATATTGGAGAGAACTCGTTGCCTTTCCTGGAGATAAAGGGGGAATTCGATGTGTGGATTTCAGGTGGCAAAGCTCCCGGATCCCGATGTCGTGGAGGCGCTCGGGGACGAGATCGCGACACTCGCGGCGCACATCCATGCGGCGACCCACCGTC